>SCSO01000423.1 GCA_004297865.1 Legionella sp. | reverse complement strand
ATCAACTTTTGGTCCTTCTTCCTCAAGGTTCTCTACATAGTTGTCATCTAAGGGTGTATTTTTAAAGTCTACCTCTTTTTTACCACCCTCATCTGCATTACCCCATCTGGTAATTTCCATATCGTCTCTCGCAACTTTCTCTGCATGCGTAGGCTTACCTTGTATTTTAGCTTTTAAATCTTGCAACTCTGTTTTAAATTCTTTAAACATTTTTTTTACATCATCTTTAAACTGATCTACTTTAGATACTTTTTCTGGAGCAGGTTCAGGATCCTCATGTAAAGCTTTCAATACATCACTATTAAAACCTTCTTTTTCTGCCGCAGCCCAAGCTTCATCAAGGTTAGTTGGTGGGTTAGTTGTTTGTTTTGCAAAGCTTTCTATTTTTTCATTTAAAGTACTAATGAGTACCTGTATGTTACCCACTAACTTTTGAATTTGAGGTGGGGCTAATTCTCTCCTAATACGACTATTTTCCTCAAAATGCTCTCCTACTTGCCTCCCATATCGAGCATATTCATAAGCTAAAAATGCTTTGTCGAGAGTATTTCCACGCATGAACCCATTTCCGCCTGTTACAGGAGCCAAATCAATCATTCGTTTAGTTTGCTGGTGAAATGCAGCAGGGTCCATATCAGCGCCCAAAGCAACTACAAATTCTTGCATTGCTTCGAATGCAGTGTGATTGGATTCACTCACTGGTAGGTTTGTATCTCTATAGCCCGGAGAGGCTGTAAACGCCTTCTCTGACAGTAACTCCCTGATTTCGTCATCGGAAATTGTTCCATCTTGGAGTTTTTTTCCATATTTGTCCATTAAACTTTTGGTTTGTTTAAGAGGCATAAAGAGCTCTAAAATGATGACAGGTTATAATTCTAATATAGTATAAAATGCTCTTTTTTGCGTAAAATTTAGCCTTAATTCTTTATATTGGGTAATGACCACCACATTTGTCTATAATAAATGTATTTATTTTGGAGATTTTTATGTTTAAACGCTTTGCCACAAGTTGGGCAATGACTAAGGCCAGTTGGACCGTGCTGATGGAGAATAAAAAACTCTTTATTTTCCCTGTACTTTCTATGCTTGGCATCCTTCTCATTTTCTTTAGCTTTCTGATTCCATTGATTTTTAGCGATTTATTCTCCGCAATGATCTCCGGGGATACTAGTAGCTTGATCATTGGGGGTTTAATGCTATTTAGCTTTTATTTAATATCCTATGTCATTGTTTTTTATTGCAATTCTGCTTTGGTGGGTATTGTTTTAATGCGAATAAATGGTGCTACCCCTACGTTGCATGATGGCTTACAAATTGCCAATAAACACTTAAAGGTGATTATCGCTTATTCTTTAATCGCATCTACTGTTGGAGTCATTCTGCAATGGCTTAGCGAACGTGGGACCATTGGCGATATTGTTGCGGGATTGTTTGGCGCAGCTTGGAGTCTTGGGACTTTCCTGGTGATTCCGGTTCTAGTATCAGAAAATATAGGGCCTATTGATGCTTTGAAACGTAGCGTTCATCTGCTTAAAAAGACCTGGGGGGAAACTCTCATCGGAAGTACGGGTATTGGCCTAGTATTTGGTGTTTTAATGATGATTCCCATTTTTATTGGCACTGCAGTTCTTGGG
>SCSO01000422.1 GCA_004297865.1 Legionella sp. | reverse complement strand
TTGGTCGCTTATTGTGCCTTTTTAAGTCCAGATTCTTTTAATATTGGTAGCCCAGGTCATATTGCACAGGCCAGTTTAATTGAAATGAGCTTGGGATTAGTGATTGGGGCTATTACCTTCTCAGGTTCTGTCATTGCCTTTTTAAAACTCCAAGGGCTTATGTCGGGAATTCCTGTGAAATTTGTCGGACAAGGCCTACTGAATTTATTGATTGGCATCGCTATATTAGTGCTCTTAGGCCTATTTGTTAGTTATCAAAGCTTCACTTTATTCAGCATATTGACCGGATTAGCTTTTTTAATCGGGGTTTTACTTATTATCCCAATTGGTGGCGCTGATATGCCCGTGGTGATTTCTATGTTGAACTCCTATTCGGGATGGGCTGCTGCAGGCATTGGCTTTACTTTAAGTAATCATTTATTAGTCATCACCGGGGCTTTAGTCGGCGCCAGCGGGGCAATTTTAAGTTATATCATGTGTGTTGGCATGAATCGCTCCATTTTTAATGTGATTTTTGGTGGTATTCAATCGTCCGGTGATACTCAGCATGCGACTACAAGCAGCCAGGGACAATCAGTAAGGCAAGCGAACGGTGAAGACGCCGCCTTTCTATTATCTAATGCTAAGGATGTCATTATCATTCCTGGTTATGGTATGGCTGTGGCGCACGCCCAGCATGCGGTCAAAGAATTAGTGGATGCTATGGAAAACAAGGGTATCAAGGTGCGTTTTGCTATTCATCCAGTAGCTGGGCGTATGCCTGGGCATATGAATGTGTTGTTGGCGGAAGCTAATATTCCTTATGATCATGTGTTTGAACAAAGTGAAATCAATAGGGATTTTTCTGCCTGCGACGTGGCTTTTGTGATTGGCGCCAATGATATTACCAATCCAGCAGCTAAAACTGACCCTCATTCACCTATTTATGGTATGCCGATACTTGAGGTAGAAAAAGCCAAAACCATCCTTTTTGTTAAGCGGGGTTTGGCTCCGGGTTATGCCGGTGTTGAGAATCAACTATTTTATCATGATAACACGTACATGCTCTTTGGCGACGCCAAAGTCATGACTGAATCCATTTCTAAAGCTCTGGGAGAACTATAACTCATCAATTTCATATAGCAGGAGATAAAGCGTTCTAGAAATGCCTTTAATTTGCTAAAAGAGTCAAAAAAATGTATCTTAGCCCGTTATTTTTTCAAAATGGAGACATCTATGATTAGAAAAATCGGCCTTACAGCATTCTGTCTTGCCGCTTCAATTAGCAGCGCAGCTTATGCTATCCCTACCCATTATTTACGCCCTGGTTTGACTTTAGAGTACGAATTACCCCCTAATAATCCGCAATATTTTGTGAATTATATGTTTTGGACAGTGGAAGCGAATTGCACTATTGTGACTGATGACCCCAGTGATGTTTTGTTTGCTGAAGTCGTAACGCGTAAAGCAAAATTGAATGAATCAGTATTAACTGAAGGTCAATCTATTAATATTACAGTATCTGGTGGCCAGAATTTGAAAATCGGCGCAGACGCTGGAGCTAAGGTTAAAATCACTAATTTAGGCCAAAGTTTAGTGAAAGCTATTTGTACTGCTTAAAGGCCTGATTGATAGTATTCAAAGATGGGCACGCTCACGGGCACGAAAATGCTGTAGGTTGGGTCTCGACCCAACATAACCATTTCATCTTCGCTCAAGATTTTTTGTTGGGTCTCGACCCAACCTACATGCTGGTTTTCGTGAACGTTCCCGTGAGCGGGCCCGGATTTTATATTGTGTAATATTCAAAGATGGGCACACTCACGGGCACGAAAAATGTTGTAGGTTGGGTCGTGACCCAACATAACCATTTCATCTTCGCTCAAGATTTTT
>SCSO01000421.1 GCA_004297865.1 Legionella sp. | reverse complement strand
ATTCAACCTTGCCTCCAAAATAGAATCATTCATGGTCTGCAAGATATATGGGGTCACCCTGTTTTTAATGGGGTAGGGGAAATTAAGGGAAAATAATGGGTTTTCTTTGATTTTTTGTTCTATTTTAGTTTTTAGCTCCCCTAGAGTGATGCTGTCGCGATCTTCGATTCCCCAGCCGTCTAAAAAAATTCGATTCGCACGAAAACTATTGTTCTTTTTATCGATGTATAAAACACCGTGTTCTATTTTTTCAATCAAAAAATCTAAATCTCTTTTCGTTTCATTTTCTAAACTTAAAATATTTTGAATGGAATGATGAATCAAATCATTAGACTCTAACATTTTATTCTCAATTTGCGCTCTTTGAGCCATATTTTGCTTGATCGAGAGATGTATTTTTTTTAGTTTAGCGATCTGTTCTCGTTCCACCCTAATCAATTCACTGTCCATTTCATAACTATCAAAGTATTTTTTTAATAATTCGTGATATTGAAATGACAGGGATGCGAGGTAAATAAAGAGGATTAATAATCCAGCCCCAATGTAATATAAAACACCTCCTTGCAACATAAGGGAGAAAGCGAACAATCCTAAAGTAAAAAAACCATATAAAATATAGAGGTAACGCACGTAGGCCAAAAACGTGATTGCACCCGCAGAAATCCCTACAAATACAAGTGCCACTTTAACGAGATCAACTTCGGGTGTCATCATGCAAAATACACTTAAACTTGCCCAGATGGCCATAGAAAGTAAATTGCTCAGAATAAATGCACGGCCGCTATTTCGCCCTTTACTCAAAAAAAGATACAAGAGTGCTCTTAAACACAGTAAACAAAGAGCAATCCAATACCAAGTATCAATGGAATCGCCCAAAATTGACCAAACCAAATTCATAGCTATGGCTTCTGCGCCAATACTTAAGGGTAAAAGCTCAATAGCTTTTTTAATTAGAACCGACTGTGAGCTACCATGTGGCGATGGTACCGCTTGCTCAATATTCATTTGTAGAATTCCGGGTCAGCCTATTGATAGTTGTCACTAGTTCATTCACTGTAAATGGCTTGACTAAATAATCACTTATTCCCAATGAGAGTAAATCACTTAAATAATCGTCATCAAGGCAGGGGATGCATATTAAAACGGGTGCTTTGGCCTCGTGCATAATCGTAGTTATGTTTAGGTACGCCTCCTTCGTTAGCACATTAAGGTTAATCATAATCAAATCTACGTCATCAGCATTCTGTTTTACTGAAGTGTATCTCCACTGGGGATAGGTTTGATACCCCAAGTAATGGAGCATGTAGAGGTATGTGATCATGGTGGTGCTTTCGAAATCAAAAAGCTGTATCGATTGTTTCTGACAAGATAACTCAGGCAATTGATTGCCTTGGTAATCCAGCACTGATCGAGCAATACTACTTTTATAAAGTAGGGTAAGTAACTCATCTAACCAAACCTCATTATTCAATTTAATTAAAGGAATTGAATTTGGAAAAGGATTTTTTTCATTGCTGAGTCCTACATCAATAACTCCAATGAATGACTTGGTTAAATAGCTGGCAACCTCGGAAATGATTTTAGAATTGAGTTCATGTAAATTGTCTGTATTGGTAATAATGACATCGAATTCATGCCCATCCAAACGTGCTTCTTTTATCAACTGAACTGCATTATCAAAGGATGAAGTCATATGGCATTGAAAGAGATCAAGAAATCGATATTCTTTAAGTGTTTCTGATAACCCAGAATCCATGGTCTCAAACACTAAGCACTTCAAGGGAAATAGTGACTTTATCCCCACTTCTTGTCCTGTCAGTTGTGTCTTAAAATTGAGTATAAAATCAATTTGTATAGTGTTTTGTAAGGGCAGATATTTGTAATAATCGATGTGGGTATTAGAATGATGCTGTTTTAACAACTCTAATTTTAGATTAACGAGTTGTTCTGAAATGGTACGACCCTGAGACAGGTAATATGAAATAATTATTTTAGAAGCCATGCCTTCTATCGTGGTTATCGTATGTATTTTTATCTTCAAAATATCCGA
Source organism: Legionella sp. (assembly GCA_004297865.1). Taxonomy (GTDB): domain Bacteria; phylum Pseudomonadota; class Gammaproteobacteria; order Legionellales; family Legionellaceae; genus Legionella. The sequence goes on along the minus strand of SCSO01000421.1, from coordinate 2,488 downwards.
GGTAAAAAAGAGCTTAATGAGCTCGCCAGTAAGATCATAGATAAAACCAGCAAACACTTCATCGTCTTCAAAAATTTTCAAGTTCAATTGAGATTCAATTTCAAGGTTTTGGTTCTGCAGAATATTTTTTAACCCATCATGCAGTGACTCTGATAATCGATCATAATAAAAACCATACTGCTGCGATTCCTTATGCGTTTGCGAATTAGGGAGGCTAAAATCATTATTGATTACCTTCGAACTGAGGGTATTAATTAAAAAGCGCTGGATGTTTTCCAATTCTGTGCTGTTATTATATCGAAGTAACTCTTGCGTCATCATCATTAAATGGTTATTTGAAATGAATTGTTCTGTAAAGAGTTCAATCTGTTTTTGTTTAATTAGGAGACTTAAATTGACCTTATTAAATTGGATTAAGGAATGCAGCTGTTCAATAAAATCAAAACTAATATCCTCTATAATAATAGCGAATTCTTCTAATTGATTATTTTGATAAATGGGTTTGATGTAATAACGAACTAATAACTCTGTTTCATCCTTGCCAATGCAAATCAATGCGCCCTTCGGGCAAACATAACTGGCACCGCACTCAAAATGCAATTTTAACTTTTCAAAATCAATGATGCGTTTTTGTGAATTATAGAAAATGAAGACATCAGTCAATGCTTTGCCATTCAGCTCGTCACTTTCTTTACCAAAAGCCTCAAGTGCATTCCTATTTAAAGATTTTATTGTCCACTGATTGTCTACAATGATGAGGCTGTGTTGATGAAGCGTATTGAGTTTATTGGTTTCTTGTTGATATTTACTATTCACCTTGTTAATTTCTTCAGAAGCAATATCTAACGATCTCTCCATAGCATAGCGGTAATCATCATAGTCTTTATAGGTAGACGAGATGATTCGCAACAATTTCTGCCAATGTTCATCTAATTCAATCAAATCGGGATTGATATTTTCCCGTTTTAATTGATTGATTAAAATGTCATGTAATTTGTCCATTAGATAACTCATAAAGTGTAGAAATTGTCATTGTTTGATTATGGAGTTTCGAATTGATTCCTGCTCTTTCAGAAATTTCTCCGTAGGAATAAAATCCAATATCAATATGACTCATTTTGGGCATAGTTGACATCGCCATAGCCAGCTCATGGAAAGAGCCCTGTCCTAAAACCATTCGGCGACCAATACATGACACAACAAGACTCACCGTAGGCTCAATCGTATTCGGAGCACTTTGGCATGCAGCTTTACGCGCGCCTTCAAGGAGTCCTTCATTAGAGCAACGCATTAACGAAGCGAGCCAACCTTGAGGAATTTCTCCAGCAAAGATGATGGATTGAGTTGCTTCGTCAACGGAAAGAATCGTTCTCACAACAGGAGTCGATTCGGTATTTTTTCTTATTGCTAGCGGAAAGAGTAAACCTGAAGAGGGTAATTTTTCTGATAAATTTCCTAAATATCTTTTATATATGGCTAAAGCTGGCTCACCATCTATTTCATAAAGGCAGTTTTTTTGGGATTTAGTGATTTTTAATTCCAAACCAAATTTAATCCAACCGCCCTCACAACCTTGAGAGACCCTTATATCCTGTCCATACAAACCAATACACACAATGCCATTTTCATAAAATCCATTATGATAGACCCATGTCTTAAGAAATGCCTCTCCATCAGCGGCTATACCCCCAGAAACAGGAATATCTCTTCCTGAGTTCTTTTTAAATCCAGAGATAAAGTCATCTATATTGATATTAAATCCACTGCATAATAGAAAGAGATGCGCCAGGTCCTTGTCGTACAGCTTATCGGCCATTTTATGACCACATTCTTCTATATTTTCGCCAAGATAATTAGGAATAGATTCAATTTGCACGGATGTATTTTCAAATGCCATCACAATATAAACAAGCGATTCATCGGATACTTGACCATTCAAAATTTCACCCGCGGTAGAGCACCCTGCAATATGCGCTTTGGGAAATGCTTGATGAAGATCCTCTATCATCTGTTGGTTCTCAAATGATCTTGCTGCAAAAAAAAGAACCAGGGTTTGTGCTGAGTCAAGGTCTGTATGATGTGGAGACTCCCATCCCATTTCCTTTGTGTATCTATTTGCCACACTTTTCATAAGAGACTCATTCTTTAAGATCTTCTCAATTTGAATGTCGACCGTTTAGGAATTTTCTTGAGGACTTTCTGGGTCAGTAATCAAATTACTCAATATGAGTCTATAGTTAAATTATCCAAAGGATTAATAAAAGCCTGTGAATTTAACGATTTATCGTCAATAACAGGGAATTCGGTAGAAGGGTGAGATAAGTATAAGGCACCTCATGGTTAAGTTTATGTCAACAAAACGGTCTGGCAAGGCATACTCTGCTAGCTCTGAGAATGAGCTATTAGCCAAGCTATTTGCCAATTTACCTATGTCACTCTTGGGTGAGCTAATAGCAGCCTTGATTGTTGTACAAATAATATACTTGAT
>SCSO01000420.1 GCA_004297865.1 Legionella sp. | reverse complement strand
CAAGAGCGTGTTGAGTTTATTAAAGGTAAAATTCAACCTGATGAATTTAAGGGAACTATTCTTGCTCATGCCCAACCCGATATATTGAGTTTCACTTTTTTGAAAAAATGTATCCTTGCTTTATTGGAAGCATTAAATCTATATACGCCCACTCGAATAAAATTATTAAACCAAATTAGTCTTGCCGTGAATAATCCGCCACAAATTAGCGAATTAACTAATCGGTACGGACTTTTCTCTGCGAATGTATCTCCGGTAATCAAAGAGTATCAAGTGCCTGCTTTGCCAGCACCAAGTGTGTAATCCTTGAAAATCCAACGTAAAATAAATTCAAAAAATAAAATAATCTGGCAAAAATAAATTTTTCTCTTGTTTTAATTTTAATTTTGTGGTTAAAAAGAGACTTATTGGATGATATTATCTCAAGGAGTTGCCATGCCTCTAGTCGATGAAGAAAATTCTATTTCAACAGCTACCACATCCATTGTTACAGCAACTACTAGTTCAGCTACCTTGGATCAATCTTCACCACCGGCCATTCAAGCTTTAACTGAAATTACTTCAACACAAGAAAAATTAAATAAGGCTCAACAAAGCCTTGATGATATCATTAAGGCTTTAGATGAAAACCCCAGTATGATTTCGCAAGTAGCTCGATATTGGGAAAGTTTATCTACCATTCAAAGGATTACCGCCGGAGCGTTATTAGTTGCGCCTACTTTAGCTACCGGGTTCGTGGTCAATTTAGCCGCTGTATTTGCAATAAGCAGTAGTGCTGGACTCACTGTAGCAATGGGCGGAGCTGTGTTGGATGAGCATAACTATTACAATGCTCTTGGCATTCAACGTGTGAAAGCCGGTGTTAGCACCCTTGGGAAAATTTTACAAGCAACTATCTTAGCTTTAGATAAAGTACGCCAGGACTTTACTAGTGCCATTACTCGTTTTCAGGAAGAAAATGCTCGACTTAATCAGCTGGTTACTTCTTTAGATGAATCAATTTGGAAACTCACTAAAGACGTGGAAGGTCATCAAACAACCGAAAAATTTCTTCAAGATCAGATAGCCAAACTTGAGGAAGTCCAAAAATCTTTGCAAGGAAGCCAGCAAGAGCAATCAGAGCTTTTTAAGAAAAACCAAGTTGATTTAGATAATTATAGAAACGATTATCCAAAAATTCAAAAAAAGTTACATGATACATTAGAAGAACTTGGTCAAGCTAAACAAAGTTTAGGTGCGGAAGTGGCTAAAGCCAAAGTTGTTGCACAGACTTTACAAACAACGGTATCTAAACTAGTCAATAACACCATTAAAGATGGACAACAGAAAGAAGCATTTCAAGCAAAACTACAACAATTTCTCGAAAAATCTGATGCCGATTTAATGGAATTTGCTGACACGATGTCCGCTACTCAAAAAGAATTAGACGATGTCAAAAGTCAATTAGCTTCTCGTAATAATGAATATTCTGAACTTTTAGCAAGACAGGAAAAGCAATTACAAGAATTAACCCTGCTGGTGAATCAACTTAGGAATGAATCCCGTGTTCCTGTTGAATATTTAATTCGATATGGGTTTCTTACTAATCCTATAAGTGATAAACAACAGGATTTTGTCGCACCAACTGCTATCACCGCAGCAGTTTAGCTTAGCTGGAATCGCAATCTACTTGCGATTTCCTATGGCTCAATGATATGTTGAAAAATTCAAAAGGATTTTGAAGTGGAGTTACCATCATGCATTCAATGATTGATTTAATTGGTTATATAGCAGCCTCTTTAGTTTTTACTACCTTCTATGTAAAAGATATTATGACCTTACGTTTGGTAGCCATTAGTAGTAACGTTGCGTTTATTCTTTATGGTTTTGGCGGCAATTTACATCCTATTTTTATTTTACATTCTTTATTATTGCCACTAAATTTATATCGTATTTTTGAATTAAAGCGAACGATGCCAAATTATGCGCATTCACGAAATCCGATCACAAGGTAGGAACATCTCTTTAAAAGAGGTTCCCAACCTACGACTTTTTTTCGTGCCCGTGATCGTGCCCATGCACGTTCACGAAAACCCGCATGTAGGTTGGGTCACGACCCAACAATAAAATCTTGAGCGATGATAAAATGGTTATGTTGGGTCACGACCCAACCTACGGCTTTTTCGTGCCCGTGCCCGTCTTTGATTCACCCCCTCCTACTTCTTCTTCCCACCCAACGCCGACATAATCGCCCGCATCAGATCACGAAAAACCTGCCGCACAATTTGCCGAAACAACGTATTTTTTGTCACCGCATTAATCATCGACGGTTCAGCAGACTTTCTCTGCGCACCGGATTTTACTTTTGTAGCCTCGGAACTCATCGCGGTTTGTGCCGCCAAAATATCCTTAGCCGAAGTTTTTTCCTGTCTCTGGGCA
>SCSO01000419.1 GCA_004297865.1 Legionella sp. | reverse complement strand
CAAATTAGAAACAAAGATGTCTCCACCTTGATTCATAATAAATATTCTATCAGGGAATAATTCCACATAATTCGCCTCTTTTAATACGGGTGCAAATTGGGCACTCGTATCCGAAAACCAACGATCGTAAAATGGCAAAGCAATTGTCGGATCATTTGAATAGAAATTATCATAGATATCTGTAATTAATTTGATTCTCATTTCATAATTACTTTTAAAATAAAAATCATTATGATCCTGTCGGTAAACAATAAAAGGTGGAGAGTCTGGGTTTTTCTTTATTCCTGCTGTCACATTTAAAGAAACGACTAGACCTGTGGCTGATTCAATTTGTACTTTGCCTCCCAAGAGATCGGAGCCATTATATTCTTTTATAAAATTATTGGTGTATTCAACCGCTTTATCATTAATAGGATCGAAATAGGAATTGATTTCATACGCAATTGCTTTTTCGCTTTCATCGGTGTATTGACAGAAAGTATAGGTATTATAAATAAACAATTCTTCAAGGATATGGCCAAGTAATTTTTCATCAATTGCTGCAATGACTTGATCACAACTTAAATTAAGCGCTTCAACATTAACCTTCATACGAATGATTTGTGTGGGAAAATCAATAGTTCTTCCTTCAGCGTTTATTTTTTTCAAGGGCTTTGCTTCATTAGATTTGATTTTGACTATAGTGTTAGGCTGAGAGACCTTTTGATCTCTTAGAATTGGATTTGGATGCTGTGCAAAGGTAACAAAAGGCAATACAACTAACATGATCATATAATTGTAAAAACGCAAGATAAACTCCTTTTAATCATTAGAAATACTTGTTTTCCCAGAACCGGAATGGGTTTTAATTTGATAAGCATACTACCATGCCTCAGGCAAAAAACCAGGATATGGAAAATCTATGAATTACAGACCAGAGAAGAAATATTGATCCTAAATCCGCAATCATGTCATGATGACATTGGATTATACATGGAGAGTTCCTATGACAAAGCACAAAAAAACCGCTGACAATGCGAGCGAGCTATCAATTGATGCACAAATTTTACTTGTTGAAAATGAAATTACTAAAGTCAGAAACAGATACGCTAAGATTGAATCCGACTTCCTTAAAAGACGTACTCATCATGAGAACTTTGCAATTGTTTGCATGGTTTCTATTGTTGGTTGGTCATTATATCCATTTGAAGGAATTGCTTTTCTAATCGATCTTTCAGTGGTTAGTGCACAGAAGAGTATACTTGATGATAAATTTCAAGCACTCAGTGAAAAATTTAGTGATTTACAAACGCAAAAGAAGATAGAACAGTTGCCAAAAAATTCCGGTAATCAGAATTGCTTATTCAATCAAAAGCATACTTCCGACAAAAAAATTGAAAATTCTCTGCAAGCCACACCATAATTTAATTAAAGGAAATCACATCAAGCTCTGAGGAATCGACACAAATTTCTAGCAGGGTCGATTCCTCAGGGTAAAGCTCCTTTGATTTTTTCGGATTAATTAACTAAAGCATCCATTCGACCAACATATGATGCCTGAGATTCATCGCTTCTTTGTTGTGTAAACGAGCGTGACTCATTACTCATTTTATTAAAAAAGGACGAGCCGCATTCTGTTGCTCTTGAAAGAGAATCGGTATCGAATTGAGGCCAATTTTCTTCATTTTTTGTATCTGGCTTTTTAGTCTTTTCGATTTCAACTGAAGATAAATTTTGCGAAGTGGTTTGTGAGTTTTCCATTAAATGTGTTGCAAATTTAGAAGGGGTTTCCCAAAGATGTACCATATTTTTCATACCACCAACTGTAAGTAGATGCTGGGTTAAACTTACACAATTATAAACTCTTTTAACACCCATTGGCGTTATTGATCCAACGCTTAGAACTAGGTTAGCTAATTGGGTAGTTGGAACACCCGGAAGGAGTTGGTAACGTGTTTCTCCTGTTTCTAACTCTTTCTTTATTTGAGTTAGTTCAGCTTCCATTTTCTGTGTATCAAGCCCATCTAATTCAAATACCAGATCGGGTTCTTTGGGTTCTAGTTCGATTAGGGCTTCATTCAAATCCGAGGAGTCGGTTGTTGGTCTAACAGCTTCTTGCATACAATCTTGCTCTAATTTTGTAGCGGTAGTTGCTATTAAAGGTACTATTGCCGTTGGTCCACCAGCAGGGGTTAACTTTGGCCATATGCTAGTGTAAGTATCTGGTTTACCATCCACCCCATGAATTTTCACCGAAACATGACCAAGGCTAATAAGATTGGTTTTCCAAACATAGACGGTGACTTTATTGCCTTCGATTAGATTTTCTTCTTGGCTAGTTGTGGCGTGGGGTTTATCTATTAGACGCTTCTTAGGGGGCATAAGATACTTCCTTTTTCGGGTTGTTTTTAAGCAACACAATGCATTCAAAGAGTATTATTATACCATATTAGACAAGATGTGAACAGATTGGGGTCTCAAAAAAGAGATTTTTTTATGAATCAATCTTTGTATATACTCAGCATGGGCATAAGGGTCAATTACGCAGACTAGTTAATTACCCATATTATCCATTCTTGTGGCATATTGCTCATCAGATTCTTCAGTTTTTTTAGCTAAAGAAGACGATTTAGAATTAGTATTATTTTGTCCAGTGCTTTGTCGACTGCCTTGTTGGAAAAAGTTAACTGAAAACCCTGCTGAACCTGATTT
>SCSO01000418.1 GCA_004297865.1 Legionella sp. | reverse complement strand
TGAAACGATAACGCCCAACCTACTTTTTTCGTGCCCGTCTTTGAATATTAAACCGGGCACGCTCACGAAAACCCGCAGGTAATAATATCTATGTAGGTTGGGTCGTGACCCAACATAAGCATTTCATATTGCTCAAGATCCTTATGTTGGGTCATGACCTAACCTACAATTCTATAATCCATTAGTTAAACCCACGTCCTTATTCTCAGCACCTAACGGCGAATGCACCAAATGATGGAAACCCATAATTGGTAAAGCTAAAACCAACATGGTAGTCAAAGCGACAATCATCTCAGTCAAAATAATCGGTGCGGCGATGACTCCTGCAGTGACCCGTAATGAAAGATGTAATTGGTCATTAATCGCTACTCGCATTAAATAATTAGCCATGATAGTTACTAAACTGGCATCTAATAATCCAAAAGCAAACAAACCAGCATATTCACCATCGAATTGTTTACCAACAATCATATGGTAAGCGGATTCATAACGCTTGAGTAAACTGGAGTGACGATCAAAAAATAAACCGACATGACGATAACGATTCTCCGCTATAAACTCACTGATTTTTTTCACTTCAAATGAACGGATGTCTTGGCGATGAACCACTTGCGTCGTGATCTGTTCATCAGCGTCCATTTTTAGCAAAGCCATCTTCGTTGGTTTTTTTTGATTTTTCGGAAAAGAATAGGTTATTCCTTCAGCAATTAAACGACCCATGACCACAGAGCCTTGTTCATTCGGCTCAATCTGCATGGCATGTTTGTTTCCTAAAGGATTGAGTGAGGAAGTGACATCAACAAAAACGAATTCTTTGTTTGGATGCTGAGTAGAGATATGAGTCAGCACATCACGATACAATTCATTCATCGTGTCTTGCATCACAGTAAAAGGATCTTGTCCTGTTCCCATTGCACGGGCTAAATGCGAAAAGCCGGTGTAAATAAAATAAGGGGTTAGCTGGGTTAATGAAGGGTAATATTGTGATAATAGAACTACACGGCTTAGTTTTGGATTATCAGCAATTACTTGATCAATAATTTTCTTATAATCCTTTAATAAATCTTCTTTCACTTTTGCAAATGCATTTTTGATGGCTTCTTTTTTCTCTTCAGGTGTATTGCGTGTCAGGAGTTGTAAAGGGGTTAATAATCTTCTTAGAGTACCTTGTAATGCTTCACGGTAATTATTTCCAGCAACACTCATGACGACTATATTAGGGTTAAAGTTTTTAAGCGTATCGAGCTGATGAACAAGCCGATTAGGATGACCGGCATCTTCTGGGAGAATTTTATCTAAATAACAATTTCTCATCAAATCTTTAGTGATTGCTCCATCCACAGCTAAATTGGTCACTAAGTAATTGGTTGATTGACTTTTTTGGTTTAGAGCTTCAGCCGTTTGATGGGTTACGGTGTATGTTTTTTTATCATAAGGTGTTTCAGTTTCTGTCCAATAGTCATTATCTAAAGTAGAGTCACCGATGAAAGCTACATTGACAGGCAGTACACCTGGTTTTTTTGTAACCAGTTTGGTACGTCCAGCATTTTTTGGATAATTTCCAATGGAGAAATCGGTGTAAAACTTAGTTTTCATAGTGACCTCTTTTTTTAAAAAATTTGGTTGCTGCTGTCTTAGTATCCAGGAACTAGTAGGATCTCTGGATGTGGACAAGTCACGGACGGAATGGTGGCACCATTGGACATCTGTTAAGGAGTGGATTATATAAAAATAAAGTCTATCTGTCTATAAATAAAACAAACAAGTCTTATAATAAACGACTTCTTCGGTGTAATTGCTGGGTTAATTGCAGTAGTTCGTTTGCCTGAGCCGCATAGGGATTTAAAAGATTCATTGCAGCTTGATATTGACTATCGATCTCAGCCTCAAGTTGAGCTTGTGAGAACAGCGTGGCGAAAGTGGTTTTTTGATTAGCACGGTCCGAAGAGCGACCTTTACCTAAGACTTCTTTTGGAGCATAACAATCCAAATAATCATCCTGCATTTGAAACACTAAACCCAGATGTTGAGCGTAGCCTTTTAAGGCTAAAGCAATGTCTTCAGGCGCAGTAGGCACAGCAGCTAATACCATCTCAATACAGGCAGAAATTAACCGACCAGTTTTCAATGAATGGATTTCGCGTAACTGGCTTTCACTGATGCTGGAGTTAGCGAGTTCTGAGAGATCTAAACTTTGGCCGCTGATCATTCCACTTACTCCGCTGGCTTTAACCAGCTTTTTAGTGACAGCAATGACTTCGCTTGGGTTAAGAAAAGCAGGGAGTTGCGTGAGCAAGACCTCAATGGCTAGAGCTTGCATGCCATCGCCCACTAAAATAGCCGTGGCTTCATCAAAGGCTTTATGGCAACTGAGTTTACCGCGTCGGTAGTCATCGTTATCCATAGCGGGTAAATCATCATGAACTAAAGAATAGCCATGAGTTAATTCAATTGCCGCAGCAATGATATCCAACACTCTTGGATCCACATCCAGAAAATCACCGGTGAGATACACTAAAACCGGGCGAATGCGTTTGCCGCCGGGGAAAAGCGCATAATGCATAGACTTACGAATTGTTTCTGCAGGGATGGTGGTATTCTTGAGTAAAGCCTCAAGAAATTGTTCATGGGCGCGAAGGCGTTGTTCAATCACTGGCTGATTCATCCGTTTTTGAAGAGGAATCAGTTTGGGTTGCGGTGAGCATTTCAATTTTCTGTTCAGCCTCTTTTAAAACATCCTGACAACCTCGAGCTAAACTAATGCCTTTTTCAAATTGCTTTAAAGAATCTTCTAGAGTTAATTCCCCTTTTTCTAATTGGCGCACTATCTCTTCTAATTCGGAAATCGATTGTTCAAAAGGTACGGGTTTGGTCATCACCAAATTCTCGGCTGATAAAAATGTTAGATTATACTGGGTTAACTTGCGGATTCAAAGGTAGTTTTCAGATATCATTTGAAATAGACACAGAAGATAGGAATAAAGAGCAATTCATGAAGACAAAAACTCAATTCGTATGCAGCCAATGTGCAGCGACTTTCAAACAATGGGCGGGTCAATGTACCCAATGTGGCGCCTGGAATGCCATTGTGGAAGAAGGAGTACCGGCGACCAATCACAGTGCACGAAGTGGTCAATGGGCTAATCAACGTTCGGTGATTACTGCCGTTGAAGATGTAGTGATGGATAAAGAAGTGCGCATGGATTGTGGTTTGTCGGAATTGAATAGAGTGTTAGGGGGTGGTTTGGTCTATGGTTCGGTGGTCCTTATTGGTGGTGATCCTGGGATAGGCAAATCGACGTTATTATTACAAACCTTAGCTAATTTGTCTCAACAAGAAACGGTTTTATATGTCACGGGCGAAGAATCTCTACAACAGGTAGCTATGCGTGCCCAACGTTTAGGCCTTCCTTTAGCAGGGTTGCGTTTGCTTGCAGAAACCCAAGTAGAAACTATTATTGCACATGCACAAAAAGAAAATCCCCGCATTATTGTTGTGGATTCAGTGCAAACTATTTTTACCGACAGTTTAAGCTCAGCACCTGGCGGAGTCAGTCAAGTGCGTGAGTCAGCAGCGCAATTAGTACGATTCGCTAAAATGACCCAAACAGCAGTGTTTTTAGTCGGACATGTAACCAAAGAGGGGACTTTAGCTGGACCGCGAGTGTTAGAACATATGGTCGATAGCGTTTTATATTTTGAAGGTCAAAGTGATAGTCGTTTTCGCGTCATTCGCGCCATAAAAAATCGTTTTGGTGCAGTGAATGAATTAGGTGTCTTTGCTATGACCGACAAAGGTCTTAAGGAAGTGGCTAATCCCTCCGCTATTTTTCTTTCAAGACAACCAGAGCCCACCCCTGGCAGTGCCGTGATGGTGACCTGGGAGGGTTCTAGACCGATGTTAGTAGAAGTGCAAGCCTTAGTAGATGAGGCTCATGGACAACAAGCTAAGCGCGTCACCGCAGGCCTTGAACATAATCGTTTAGCTATTTTATTAGCAGTTCTCCATCGTCATGGTGGCATTGCAACCTATGATCAGGACGTGTTCATTAATGTGGTAGGAGGAGTAAAAGTTACAGAAACAGGGAGTGATTTGGCTTTACTTGCCGCAGTGGTTTCCAGTTTACGTAATCGAGTCTTTGATAGTGAAACCATTATTTTTGGGGAAGTGGGTCTAGCTGGAGAAATTAGACCCGTGCAAAGCGGCCAAGAACGGATTAAAGAAGCGATCAAACACGGATTCAAACGCGCCATAGTGCCCTTTGCTAATGCACCAAAACAACTCGGTAATGACATGATCATTGAACCGGTGAAATATTTACGTGAGGTGTTGGATAAGATGTAGCCAAAAATTAACAATTCTCGTACACTAAATTCGCTTAAGGTGAACATGATGTTCTACCCTGATTTACAAGGAGTTTTTTATGGTTTTCCCTGCGAATTTACAAGGGCAATTTATTGCTTTCTTAGATCAAAATAAAATTTTCCGTTCCGCTGGATGGAATAATTTTATGGAAACTGTCGATAATGCCGCTGCGGTAGTTGTAGAAGTTACTACTGTTGAGCAATTACAGAATGTTTTAAAAGAAATTAAAAGAATTAACGAACTTCCCACTAGTAAAGGAAAAATTACAGTCAGAGCGACCGGTGGATGGTCTGACGATAATGTTAGTCAATGTTGCCTCTTTCCTTGGTCGCAAAAGCAAATTAACACTTACAACGAAGGCTTCTCTTTTTCTCAAGTCGTAGGTGGGCGGGCTACTCCAGAAACCCCAGGAACTGACGTTATCCTACGGTTTGCCAAAAAATATCATCATATGGAAGTGCTGGGTTCTTTGCCTACCCCTAAACAAACTAATCCGGAAAGTCCTATTCATAAGTTACCTTGTTCCTTAGTTAAGGTAAGTGCTGGAGTGCAAGTAGCTGAATTAGTTGAATTTTTAAGGAAAAAAGGTCTATCTTTAACCACAGTGAGTATGATTTCTTGGGTGACTGCAGTTGGATTGGCAGGCACCGGCGGCCATGGAACCGGTCGCGATGAACCCGCATTTAGTGGACTTATAGAATCGTTTGAAGTTTGTGACATGGATGGCAACCTTCGAGAAATCACTTCTACGGATCCAGACTTTCAAGTGTTAAGTGGCGCGCATAGTGGGCTTTTAGGTGTGGTAACCAGTATTAAAATACGTGCGGTAGAAGCTTACAATTTAAAAGAAACCATTCGTTTATTCAGCAATGTAAGCGATATGGATGATAAACTAGATGAAATATTAAAGGAAAATCAATATGTTAGCATCATGGGCATGCCCACCTATGGCAATACAAGTTCATC
>SCSO01000039.1 GCA_004297865.1 Legionella sp. | reverse complement strand
CTTTATACTTCACTCTTTCTTTATCTTCAGCAGGCGGTTGGTTATCTTGATATCCCAAAGTAAATTTAGCGGCTAACTGAGTAATTGTCGGGTTTTGATACAAATCTAAAATAGAAATATCTTTTAATTGAGGAATTTTGCGTAACTGTGAAATAATTTGTGCTGCATATAGAGAATGCCCACCTAAGTCATAGAAAAAATCGGCATCTGTTGAAATTGCAGAAATCTGCAAAATCTTTTCCCAGAGTTGCGTTATTTTCCTTTCTAGATCAGTTTGCGGCGCTAGATAGTCTCGTTGTACTAGGACCTGCTGTGGTTTAGGTAGTGCTTTTCTGTTGATTTTACCGCTGGTTAATATGGGAAAAGCATCGACTATTTCAATCAATGACGGGATCATATAATCCGGTAAACTTTTCTTTAAAAAAGCTTTAAACGCAGATAAGTCAAACGCATGGTTGGTCTCTATAAGTAAATAAGCCACTAAAAGAGGCTGATCTATAGTTTGTAAGGAGACTACTGCTTGAGTAATGCCGGTGAATTTCATCATGATGGTTTCGATTTCGTTGAGCTCGATGCGAAATCCGCGAAGTTTCACTTGGTCATCAACACGTCCTGCAAATTGCAATTCGCCTCTGGCTGTGTAATACCCTAAATCGCCGGTGCGATACAAACGTAGTTCTGGATTTTTTGAGTGATAGATAAATTTTTCTTGAGTACTTTCAGGTCTATTGACGTAGCCTCTTGCTACAGCTGGCCCGCCTATGCATATTTCCCCCGTTTCGCCTGCAACCACTTCTTCTAGTTTGTCATTCAAAAGATGTATGCTATATCCTGGCAGAGCACGCCCAATAGTCACTTCTTCATCGGGCACAACCTCTGCATAGGTGGCAATTACAGTCGCTTCTGTGGGCCCATAAGTATTAAGAATCTTTAAACCTGGCCGACTCCAAGCTTTAACTAAATTAGCTGGAAAAGTTTCACCACCTACTACTAATATACGTAAATCAGACCAGGGACCTTCTAAAATAGCAACTAAACTAGGCACAGCTGCTAACATAGTCACTTTATGTTGTTGTAAAAATGAAACTAAACCCACACCTGAACGTGTTTCTTTAGAGGTACACGCGATTAAAGAAGCTGCATTCGCAAAAGCCATCCATATTTCTTCTAAAGACGCATCGAATGCTAAGGAAAATCCTTGATAGACTTTATCCTCGGGGCTCATCTCGTAAATATCACTTACAACGTGGACATAATGGCTAATACTTTTATGGGTGATTTCCACCCCTTTGGGTTTACCAGTAGAACCCGAAGTATAGATAATGTAGGCAAGATACTCTTCATTTATCGAAGCAGTTTGCGTTAAGCGTTGTGTAGGTTGTTGACTGATTTTACTGTGTTCTTGATCCAATAAAATGCTTTTAGGCCATTGAATAGATTGACGTTCAAACACCGATCCTGAGGTTAAAACTGCTGCAAAAGGGAGATCTGAAAAAATATAATTAATGCGTTCATCAGGATATTCTACTTCTATAGGGACATAAGTGGCACCTAATTTCAAAATGGCCAAGATAGCTACATAGCAATGCATAGAGCGTTCTAAGAGAATCCCAATCACATCCCCTGCTTTTAATCCATTTTGCACTAAAAAATGTGTGAGTTGATTGGCTCTAGCTTCTAATTCTTGATAGGAAATAAAGGTGTTATTACACACCAAAGCAATATGATTAGGGTAAGTATCTACTGAATTTTCAAATAAATGATGTAATAAAGTACCAGCTTTGGACTGCACGTCATTAACTCCTATGGGAAAGTAGGCAAATCCATTTTACTTTCAGAAAGTTATAGCCAAAAATTGAGACTATTCATAAATAGTCGTTAGAATAGCAAAAGGCTTTCTATAATTATAGTTGATTTATAAAATTTACTTAGAGACTATTTTGGCTAACTAAGGCTATTGCTGCAGCGATTATTGCTGCTTTATGTTGGGGTAAGGATTTATTAGAATATTTCAGCCACTCCGGATGCGCTTCTACTAAACCAGTATTGAATAAACCGTGTTTAAACTCCTCTGATTTAAGCATTTCTAAATAATATGGGATAGTTGTTTTAACTCCAAACATACGCATCTCTTCTAATGCGCGACGCGCTCGACTTAAAACTCCTGGCCAATCTAAAGCCCAGACTGTTAACTTTGCACAGAGAGAATCGTAATCCGGAGGAATGCTATATCCAGTATAAATCGCACTATCTGTACGAACTCCGGGACCTCCGGGTGCATAATAGCGTGTGATACGGCCAAAACTGGGTAAAAAATCATTCTGAGGATCTTCTGCATTAATACGAAATTCAATAGCATAACCGCTAGTAAATAATTGCTCTTGGCTCATTGATAATTTCTCACCTGCAGCAATACGAATTTGCTGTTGCACGATATCAATACCGGTAATTTGTTCCGTGACGGGATGCTCTACTTGTAAACGAGTATTCATCTCTAAAAAATAAATCTCGTTGTTTTTGTCGAGAATAAATTCCACCGTTCCTGCATTGGTGTAGCCTACTTCTTTTGCTGCTTTCACTGCATAAGCATAAAGAAGTTCACGCGTTTTTTTATGCAGATTAAGCGCAGGAGCAATTTCTACCAATTTTTGATGACGACGTTGGACTGAACAATCTCTTTCATATAGATGCAAAACCGAACCATGTTGATCCGCTAAAATTTGTACTTCAATATGACGAGGATTTTCGATGTATTTTTCCATGTAAAGCTGTGCATTGCCAAAGGATTTACTAGCCTCCGATTGCACACGGGCAAATTGTTGACGAATTTGTTCTTCATCTTGGCACAAACGAATACCGCGGCCACCTCCACCAAAGGTCGCTTTCAGTAACACCGGAAAACCTATCGTTTTCGCATATTGAATCGCTTCTTCAACAGAAGCTAAATTATCTGGACTACCAGGAACTGTAGGAATACCCGCTTTTTGCATAGCAGCACGCGCAGCTATTTTAGAACCCATAGTAGCAATCACTTCAGAGGTAGGGCCAATAAAGACTATACCCGCTCTTTCACAAGCCGCAGCAAATTCTGCGTTCTCTGATAAAAACCCATAGCCAGGGTGAATAGCTTCACAACCGGCTGATTTAGCACATTCAATAATTTTTGGCCCATTTAAGTAGGCCTCTAAGGGATTTTTACTCAGGCAATGAGAGTGCGATGCGCGCTTTACATGCAGCGCGTAACGATCCGCCTCACTGTGAATAGTCACCGCTGCTACACCTAACTCCTTGCAAGCACGTACTATTCGTAAGGCGATCTCACCGCGATTGGCTACGAGAATTTTTTTAAACATGCATTCCTTATGTTAAAATTTCCTGCAAAAAATTCTGCATGGCAAGCCAAGATCGTTTGGTTGCTAATTCATTATATACTAAGCCGGCATTTGCATCATGAGCAAGTGGGTTAGTAAAAGCATGTTGCACATTACCATACAGATGAACTTGCCAATCCACATTGGCTTCGGTCATTTCTTGACAGAAATGATCCACTTGTTCTGGAGTTGCCATAGGATCATTATAACCCTGTAACACTAAAATTTTCGCTTGAATTGCTTTGGATTTCAGATGGTCGGGTTTATTTAATAAACCATGAAAAGTTACTGCCCCTTTAATCTCCGCACCACTTCTTGCTAAATCCAAAGCACAAAGACCGCCAAAACAAAATCCAATAATGGCAATGCGATTACTGTCTACCTCCGATAAAGCAGTAACAGTGTCAAAAGCAGATCGTACACGATCTCTTAACAAGGCTCGATCACCAACCAAAGGCTGCATCAACCCCATC
>SCSO01000417.1 GCA_004297865.1 Legionella sp. | reverse complement strand
TTCAAAAAGCTGCTAATAATCCTAATACTCCCGAAGATTTAAAAAAACTCGCAAATGAACGCTTAACTCAATTGCAAGGAAAACAAAGTCCTGAAATCGCTAAAGCGCCTACTACTATTGTGGCTAGCTCAACTGCAATGACCATCAAAACCTTTGAGAAAGCTAAAGCAGATCATTCACAGTATGTGTCCTTTGACAGTGATCCTATTAAGGAACCTGCAAAAAAAGCTGAACCTTCAGCAGCAGTAGCAATTGTTCAAAGTGCTCCTCCCCCAGTTTCTCGTCCAGCCCCTACACCCGCGGTTGTTCCAATTACAAATTACCCTGACTTATTATTCTTTTGCCCTGAAGCACCTACAACCAACCCAGCCAGCACTTCGCAAGCTGTTGCTGAATTTGCTTAATGTTTCCTATTATTCCCGCGCAAGCGGGAATCCATTCTTTTCACAAATCCAATAATGCGCCATACTATCCTTCAAAAAAACAACAATCAAAGGATCACCATGAAAAAAATCTCTACTCTATTACTCAGCTCATTTTTAACTTTCAACATCGCCCATGCAGAGCAAACCACAGTAACGATCTACCCTACTGGTGACGACAAAAACTCCATTGGTGAAGTAGTCTTCAGCGAAACCCCTTTAGGTGTTTTAGTCACTCCTAAGTTAAGCAAACTCAGCCCAGGCTTACATGGCTTCCATTTACATCAACACCCTAATTGTGGGGATCACGGAATGGATGCAGGGTCGCATTATGATCCTCAAAATAAAAATACTCATCTAGGACCTTATGGTAACGGTCATCTTGGTGATCTACCTGTCCTCTACGTGACTCAAGACGGAACAGCAACTACACCCACGCTTGCGCCACGATTAACACTTAAAGATTTAACTGGTTTAACTGTTATGATTCATGCGAATGGGGATAATTACACCGACACCCCAGAATTAGGCGGCGGCGGTGCTCGACTTGCTTGCGGCGTAGTTAAATAAAGTTTTTACTAACAGAAACCGCGTAAATGACCGCACTGATTCTGCCTATACGGGCAATGGTCGGTGCGGAAAGTCCATGTTCCTTTAATTGACGTGCATGCGAACTGATGCAAGTTCCGCAACCATTTAAAGCAGAAACAGCCAATGAAAAAATCTCAAAGGTGGCTTGATCTACTCCGGGATTCATCATCCCTTGCATTCTTAATCCCGCTGGCAAATGTTCCACTTCAACATTTTCGGTTAAATGAGCAAAACGATAATAGATATTAGTCATAGACATTAAAGCAGCAGCTAATTGCGCTGCTTTAATGGTGGTTTCATTGCCTAAAAGAGCTCTTAAATTCTCAACCAGCTCTTTATCGTTTACAGCATAGGACACTGCTAAGGCTGCCCCATAAATCTGCTCTTCGGTTAAACCATCGTTTTGTGCTAAATCCAATACCTTAGATAAATTCAGGCGTATGTCTTTAGCAATTTCTGGAATCGCTTGTTTAATTTGTTCCATGATTGGTCCTCAAATTCTTATTGAATATTTATGGTCTCTTCGCCTTTTTTCCAATTACAAGGACAGAGCTCATCCGTTTGTAAAGCGTCTAAAACGCGCAAAACCTCTTGAGGATTACGGCCTACATTAAGATCAGTGACCATCACAAAGCGAATAGTGCCTTGGGGATCCACAATGAAGGTAGCTCGTTGCGCCACACCTTCTTCTGCATCCAAAATACCTAAGCTTTGAGTTAATTCGCGTTTAACATCCGCTAACATAGGGAAAGGTAAGTCCACTAAATCAGGGTGCTGTTTTTTCCAAGCCAAGTGGACAAACTCACTATCGGTACTACCGCCAATAACTTGGGTATCACGATCCGCAAATTCCGCGCTTAACTTACCGAATTCAGCAATCTCCGTTGGGCATACAAAGGTAAAGTCTTTAGGCCAAAAAAACACCACTAACCACTTACCCTCATAGGTTGAATTATTAACCTGTTGAAAGGCACTATTCACATCCGTGCTTCCTACAGTCGCTTTTAATTGAAAATTGGGAAATTTTTCACCCACAGTAATCATCTTTGTTCTCCTGTTTTTAACTATTATGTTCACATAGTTAATTTAGGCCATATGATTAAATAAATAAAATAGATTATTATTATCAAATCGATAGATAATTTCTATTAAATAATTTAATAAAAATTCTCTATAAATTTGACGTAGTTACCGTCTAACACTATGTTTAAAATAGGGCCTTAAAAAGGAATTGAAAGTATATGAGTCAAGACCCCTTCTCTGCATTGCGACATTCACTACAACCTTTATTTCATTTTGAAGCAATGAGAAATGGGAAATATACTTTTGCAGAAATTCAAAAATTAAAAGAAGCAACTGACAACTATCAACCCGAAGACACCGCCTCTTTTATCAAGTTATTACAAGCACTTAAGGGTGCTTTGCCTTATTTAGAGAAGTGGAAAGTCGATTTTAGCGATATTCGCACTAACATGGAAATTTTAGCTAAAGATCAAAATCTTAGCATCAATTGGAGTATCTTTTTAAGACATCCTAAAGTGTCTCACAAATTTCAATTTAATGCGCAAAATAAAGCGCAAAGCCGTGAACTGGAGTTAATTCCTTGGATTGCTTTAAAAACAGCAAAACCTTTTGCAGAGCTATCTCAAGTTGAATTGATCGAGTTTTTGATAAAAAATTGTGACACTCCTGGGTTCAACAACCGCCTGGATCAACATCTTAAAAATACCGATCCTGACTTCTTGCTGCGTTTAATTTTGGATTCAGTGAGTACTTTTTCTCAAATTTGCAAATCTAACTTAAGCTTGCAGCTTAAAGACGAACAGATCGCTAAAGCCATCATTTATCATGCAGAAACCTGGATAAAACCCCACATTAATCCTTTAATTCAAGTGGAACAGTTCGTGAACACTTTAAATGAGCATTTAGGCACCGGACGTTCGGTAGGTGGCTTATTAAGAAATAAAGAAGCAAAAGCCATACTAGATAAATCTAAGTATTTTCAAATTTATCAAAGCGAAGAATACGCTAATAGACGTGCGCCACATCCTCGCAGTCCAAGCCCAGGAAGTGGTGGATAAGATCAACCTACCTAATCTACGCCCTGACTTGTTCGCGGGGCGTGGATTGGATCGAGAGCTGAGGTATCCCTGTAGTCTCCCTTCTCCCTTAAAGGGAGAAGGTGCCCAGAGGGCGGATGAGGGTAATTAAATTCAGCCCTGATGAAAGCAATGTATCTTAGTCTTACTCCAACAAGCCCAAATCACGCACAATATCGCGCTCTTGACGTAACTGATTTAAGGTAATATCAAAACGACTACGACCATAATCATTTAAGGTTAAACTATCAATGACCTTCAATTCGCCATTTTCACGACGGCAAGGGAACGAGAAGATTAAACCCTCGTCGACTCCATATTGTCCTTGAGAAGCCAGACACATTGAGAATGACTCACCGGCTACTGTATCATTGACTAAATTATTCACCCCTTTAATCACCGCGTTCGCAGCAGAACCCGCAGAAGAAGAACCACGAGCCTTGATCACTGCAGCACCACGTTGTTGTACTGTAGGAACAAACACATCTTTTAACCAAGCCTCATCAATTACCTTAGCAGCAGAAACTCCATTGATCTTGGCATTATAAAAATCAGGATATTGCGTATCGGAATGGTTACCCCAAATGGTCATTTCCGTCACTGCAGTAATATCCACACCAGCTTTCTTCGCCAATTGAGAGCGCGCACGCAACTCATCTAAAGAAGTCATAGCATAAAAACGATCATTAGGGACATCTGGAGCATGTTGCATTGCAATCAAGCAGTTGGTGTTACAAGGATTACCCACTACAAACACACGCACATCATCGCTGGCGTTATCGTTAATGGCCTTACCTTGTTTGGTGAAAATACCACCATTGATTTGCAATAAATCAGACCGCTCCATCCCTTGCTTACGCGGTACTGAACCAACTAAAAGCGCCCAGTTAACTCCGTCCATCGCGGTATTTAAATCCGCAGTGCAAACCACTCGTTTTAATAAAGGGAAAGCACAATCATCGAGCTCCATTGCTACGCCTTCTAAAGAAGGTAAGGCTTGCTCCAGTTCTAATAAATTCAACTCTACCTCAGTATTCGCCCCAAACATTTGTCCAGAAGCAATACGGAACAATAAAGCATAACCTATTTGCCCAGCAGCACCCGTTACAGCAACTCTTACTCGCTTATTCGCCATGTTATTTCCTCTTTATTTACGCATTTTTTAATCTAAAACAGCACAAGATGCCTCAAGTTCATTTCTTTTGAGACAAAATTGCTAATATGATACTATTGCCATCCCCAACAAGCCAGTCTAAAAAACGTAATGCAGCCTTTATCTTTATATATTCATGTTCCTTGGTGTATTCGCAAGTGCCCTTATTGCGATTTTAATTCCCATAAAAGCCCAGATAACTTGCCGGAACAACAATATGTTCAGGCATTGATTGCTGATTTGCAAAACGATTTAAGCCGCTTTGCTGCTCGCCCTATTCACTCCATCTTTATCGGTGGCGGCACGCCTAGCTTGTTTGCCGCGGAATCTTATCAGACTTTGTTTAGCGAATTAAGGAAACTGCTTTCCTTTACTCCTGATATTGAAATCACCATGGAGGCTAACCCGGGCACCGTAGAACAACAACGTTTCTGTGATTATCGCCAAATTGGTATTAATCGTTTGTCTTTGGGCATACAAAGCTTTAATCCCCGACATTTAAAAACCTTAGGTCGTATTCATGACGACCTACAAGCCCATAAAGCCATTGAAGCGGCACGCAACGCAGGTTTTACCAACCTAAATCTTGATTTGATGCATGGTTTACCGCAACAAACTGTGAAAGAAGGACTTGCTGATTTAAAGACCGCGCTATCGTATCAGCCTGAACATCTTTCCTGGTATCAATTGACCATAGAACCCAACACGGTCTTTTATAAAGAAAACCCTCCCCTACCCTCAGAAGATGAGGCCTTTATGCTAGAACAAGAGGGTTTTACGGTATTAGCGCAAGCAGGATTTCAACGCTATGAAATTTCCGCCTTTGCTCAACCTGGACGGCAAGCACAACATAATCTAAATTATTGGCTTTTTGGTGATTATTTAGGAATTGGGGCAGGCGCACATGGTAAATATACTCATACTGAAGGCGTCTGCCGCACTCATAAACATCGCCAGCCTAAAGAGTATTTAAACCCGGAAAAACCCTTCTTGGCTGGGGAGGAATTAATTCAGCAAGACGAATTGTTCTTTGAATTTATGTTGAACACCACGCGTTTGCAACAAGCTATCCCCTTAGATCTTTTAAAACAAAGTACCGGTTTAGAACTCGCTGATTATTTAGATGAATTTCATTTAGCCGCTGCTAAGGGACTTATTAAATTAAGTGATGATTATTGGCAAGTCACTGATTTAGGACGACGTTTCACCAATGATTTACAAGGACTCTTTTTGCCCCTAATATGAGTTGCTTGATAATAAAGAATAATTGATAATAAAAGTTCTTACCGAAAAAGGAGCGCTTGGTGACATTATTTATAGTGTTTGTAATTCTTGCTTATTTGTTGGGCTCTATTTGCTCAGCAATCATTGTTTGTAGAGTATTTTCTCTACCAGATCCTCGTCAAGAAGGCTCAAAAAATCCAGGAGCTACGAATGTCTTACGCATCGCTGGAAAACATTTTGCGGCTTTAGTGATGGCGGGCGACGTATTAAAAGGCTTAATTCCGGTACTTCTCGCTAAATTCTGTGGCGCTGGAGCTATCACTGTAGGATTTACCGCGCTTGCTGCTGTTATTGGCCATATGTACCCTATTTTCTTTGAATTTAAAGGCGGTAAAGGCGTAGCAACTGCTTTAGGCGGACTATTTGGAATTCAAATTTTTGCAGGTACCATTGTTGCGGCGATCTGGTTATTGGTAGCTAAATTTACTCGTTATTCTTCTTTAGCTTCTATTATTTCCATGATATTCGCCCCCATCATTGCCATTATGGTTACCAGTTCTGTAGATATCTTCCCACCTTTGGGCATCATGACCCTGCTTATTCTCTTTAAGCACAGAAATAACATCACCCGCCTTTTAGATGGTACAGAGCCTAAAATCACCTTCAGTAGTCATAACCCTCACGGCATATTAGATGACGTCATGGCAGCACCTCCACCTGATCCTCATGAGGTGAAAAAGGAAGTGATTGAAGAATCTGTGGAAGAGATTAAAGCAGAACAAACGCATCATCCAAAGCCTGAGAAAAAAGAAGAATAATAAAGGGTAGGTCGTGACACCCGCGTAGGCATTGTATTAAATAATAGATGTAGGTTGGGTCGTGACCCAACATAACCATCTCAATTGAGAATGAAATTTTATGTTGGGTCACGACCCAACCTACATTAACTTAAAAAAATTCAATGACCTGCTAAAGCCCATCGCGGCTTAACCTGTACCCCAACTTCCTTATCTCGCTCACCCGCCGACATCCTCAAACACCCAGCATAAGCCACCATAGCGCCATTATCCGTACAGTACTCCAGAGCAGGAAAATACACCTCGCCACTTATCCCTTCAATCCACACCCTTAAAGCCGCACGCAAAGCCTTATTGGCCCCGACTCCGCCAGCAACA
>SCSO01000038.1 GCA_004297865.1 Legionella sp. | reverse complement strand
AGTTAATGGATACTTACCCTGCTCCGTGACCAACTTAGAATAATTCTCAGTAAATTGCAGCCAAGCCGCTTTACCCGTTAATCCCGCATTTCGTTGAGGGTTCGTATTTCTCACCCCCTGAGCTTGCAGAGATTTAACCAATTGCGGCAGGCTCTCATAATGCAAAGAAAGCGTTTCCATATCCACCACTGGTTCTAAAAAATGCTCAGACATTAACAGATCGCCAATGTCGTGCATGTCTG
Organism: Legionella sp.; assembly: GCA_004297865.1. Lineage (GTDB taxonomy): Bacteria > Pseudomonadota > Gammaproteobacteria > Legionellales > Legionellaceae > Legionella. Next base: position 6,139 of record SCSO01000038.1, on the reverse strand, counting down.
CAAATTCATTCACATGAGAAAAGTCATTTACTCCAGCCCAAGCCTTTTTTAATTCCTTAAAAGTATCCGGACCTAAAGTAGTAAACATTAAACAACCGTTAACATTCATTACTCGATTTAACTCACGGAACACTGGGTTTAATGGATTAGCCCAATGAATAACTTGGTTTGCAAATACTAAATCGAACACTCCGGAAGGAAAAGGCATGTGCAACATGTCAGCTGTGACTAAGGACCATTTGCGCCGCCAACCCTGCTTTTTTTTGGCTTCTAACAACATCGCATGCGCTAAATCCAAACCCACAACCTGCGCTTTAGGAAACAACTTAGCTAATTCCCTAGAAAAACCCCCAGGTCCACAACCCAAATCTAATATTCGGGATGGCTTTATTTTTAAATAATGCAAACGTTCAAACAAACGCTCACCAATTTCTTGCTGGGCTTTAGCAGCCAGCTCGTAAGTATGAGCTTGTTGATTAAAAGCCTTGCTAATTTCTTTTGTGGCAGTCATCATAAAGCCCAAGGAAAATTAAGTTCAACGTCCATGCGTCAAAAACTCGCAAGTATAACACAGTCTTTTAGACTACCTACTATCTGCACTCTTTGTAGTCAATTTCATCTTGGCACTCTTGCCGTTTGTCACGATTGCCAACATTGGTTACGTCCTCTGGGGCCCAGTTGCCAGCATTGTGCTTACCCACTGTCCTCTGTAGAACATTTAATCTGCGGCCAATGTATTAAGACAAAACCCCATTTTGATAGAGCTTATATCGCCTACCCTTTTGAAGAACCTTTACGTAGTCTTCTACACCAATTCAAATACCACAATGGTCTTTATCTAAAATCCTTTCTAGGTGAATTAATGCTAAAGGTAAGCATAGATCTGCAAGGGCAATGCCTTATTCCAGTTCCCATGCATCCCCTGCGATTAAAACAACGGGGATTTAATCAAGCTGCAGTATTAACGCAATATCTAGCAAAAACATTACAAGTACCTTACGATCTTTTTTCTTGTCGTAAAATAATTAATACCGCACCTCAGGCTAGTCTAGATGGGGATTTGCGCAGAAAAAACTTACGCAATGCTTTTGAAATTAAGGCCCTACCCTATCAACATGTAATTTTAATCGATGACCTTTTAACTACAGGCAGTACTGCCAATGAATTAGCGCGTGCTTTTAAAAAATCCGGCGTTCAGCGTGTTGATGTCTGGTGTTGCGCACGTACGGTTTATGCATAAAAGCGTTGCAGATCATTTAAGATAAGCTGCACCAAAAGTAAGGCAAAGGCGATTTGCACTAAACGATACAATAACACTTCCATAGCCACTGACATCGGCTTGCCACGACACTTTTCAATCAGTGTATAAAGAATGGAACCACCATCCAATCCAGGCACAGGAAAAAGATTCACTAAGCCCACTGCAATGCTCAAACTGGCTATAAAATATAAAAAGATCAGAATTCCCTGAGTGAAAGAAACTATGGAAGCAGCAAATAAGCCTAAGGGTCCCAATAACACGGAAAAGGGAATAACTCCGGTCAAGACTTGTTTCAAAACCATAAGAAAAAAATAAGTCCAATGACCTACGCTTAAAGTGGCGTCTTTTATTGCGCCAATAAAAGAAGGTGCGGCTATTCTTTTTACCGGTGCCTGCAAATTGGGATTAATCCCTAATCGGGTTAATAAGGACTTGTCTTTCTCAGAAAATTTGAGATCGCTTAAATTTAATAAACTGGTTCGTAGATGCCCATTGGGTTGTCGCAGAGTGACTTGCACCTCTTTTTGTCCCCAGAACATAATCAATTGCATCCCTACTTCTTGCCAAGAAGGTGTCGGTGTACCATTGATAGCTACCCATTGATCTTGTGCTTGAAAACCCGCTTGGTAAGCAAGGCTATTAGGAACCACGCTGGCAATATCAGGAGATTTTAAATTCAAACCTACAAAAAAAATCAAGATAAAGGCAAGCCAAGCGGTGACAATATTAGCCAAAGAGCCTGAAACTAGGACCAATAAGCGTTGCCAAATAGGCCTTTTATCAAAACATTGGGGGTAGTCTTTTTCAGTGACGGGAGAAATTCGGGTATTGAGTAATTGCACATAACCACCCAAAGGCCACATAGCCCATACCCATTCACAGTCTTTTGAATTAGTCCAACTTAAGAGAGATTTACCGAAACCTATGGAAATTTTTTGAATTTTTATCGCAAAAAAACGCGCAACTAGACCATGTCCTGCTTCATGAATCCCTACAACTAAAATCAAAGTCAGTATTATCGCCAGAACTGCAGCAACCATCCCTTCATCCTATTTGGTGTTATCAACCACCAATTGTAATGAAGGTGCGCCTTGTTGACCAGCTAATTCATAGCCTTCACGATACACTTCAAAGACGCGATAGGGTTGATTGGTCTCATTATCCACCAATTCCACTAGATCGCCTTGTCCATCAACCAAAGTCACCGATAAATGAATTTCCCGATAATCAGTAATATTGTAGCGTTCCTTGAACAATTTTAGTACATTTTCCAAGCTTTTAACCGCTTCTTCTGCATTATGTTGACCTTGAAGGATTATTTCCATTTGAATCTCCTTAACATTTCACACATAGGTGTAAAAAGTGGCTATCCTTGTTGGCGGCAGCTCAGAGAACTACTTTAGAAATATAATTCTAAATTCGGGAGTTCAATCTACAATTTTGCTAGCTAATCGTTTACAATCCACAGATTAACTCAATACAGCTCGATTTATAATTTATGGTTTTTGTAGCTTGCGGTTTAAATCACAAAACTGCTCCTATTGACGTGCGTGAAAAAGTCGCCTTACCTGCGGCTATGCATGAATCACAGCTACAAAGCCTTTTATCCCTCTCTGCGGTTAACGAAGCCACTATTTTATCGACATGTAATCGTACTGAAATTTATTGTGACACCCAGGATCCACAAAGCTTAATCGAATGGCTAGCGCAGGAGCACCAGTTAAGCCCAGCCAGCTTAGAGCCTTTTTTATACGTGCATACCGGGGCGCAAGCGGTAAAACATACTTTACGAGTGGCTAGTGGCTTAGATTCAATGATGATTGGTGAGCCGCAAATTCTGGGACAAATGAAGCATGCCTATCAACAAGCTTGTCGTTTTGGTAGCGTGAAATCGCAATTAAGACCAGTATTTGAATACGTATTTAGTGCGAGTAAACGCATTAGAAATCAAAGTGGCGTTGGAATTAATCCCGTTTCTGTAGCCTACGCTGCAGCACAACTGGTAGGCCAATTATTTTCTAATTATAACTCTTTAAATGTCTTTCTCATTGGTTCAGGCGAAACCGCGTCCTTAGTCGCCAAATACTTGCATCAACAAGGCGTACATCGCTTTATGATCGCCAGTCGTACCACAGAAAATGCCCAAAAATTGGCAGAGCGTTTTTCTGGGAAAACCATTGCGATTAGTGATATCCCTCAAAATCTGGTGCACGCAGACGTAGTGATTTCTGCGACTGCCTGTCCTTTACCCTTTATTAATAAAAGCTTAGTTGAGCACGCCTTGCAACATCGCCAGGACAAACCTATGTTCTTTTTAGATCTAGCGGTTCCGCGTGACATTGAAACCGATGTCCAAGAGCTCCCTGGAGTGCATTTGTATAATATCGATGATTTGCAAAAAATGATTGCGCAAGGGATGGATGAACGTCGTAATGCCGCTTTACAAGCTGAAGGTCTGATAGATCTAGAATTAGAAAACTATCTGCGTTGGCATCGTTCTCTACAAGCCAAAGAAGTCATTTGTGATTATCGAAATCAAATGCAAAATCTGGCGCATATCGAATTAGAACGTGCACTTAAAAAATTATCTAAAGGCCATAATCAACAAACCGTATTAAATGAATTTAGCGAGCGCTTAGTGAAAAAATTAACCCATAATCCCACGACCGGTTTAAGAAAAATCGCTCGTGATGGGCGTGAAGACATACTGACTTTAGCGCAATATCTTTTTAATCCTAACGACTACTTACCCTCTTATGAAGAAATCACTTGAGTTAAAACTCCAACAAATGTTGGAACGCTTTCAAGAAGTGGGCCGTCTGTTATCAGAAGCCTCTGTGATTGCCGATCAAAATCAATTTAGAGCTCTTTCTAAGGAATATGCTCAGCTAGAACCCGTTGCTCACTGTTATGAAACTTATTTGGCAGCGCAAAATAATCTTAGTTCTTTACAAGACATGTTGGCCGGCGAGGATAAAGAATTAGCCAGTATGGCAGAAGAAGAGATTACCGTTGCGGAAAAACAAGTGGCCGATTTAGACGAAGAATTACAATGGCATCTCATTCCCAAAGATCCAGATGATGAACGTAATATTTATCTTGAAGTACGCGCAGGAACAGGTGGAGATGAAGCAGCCATTTTTGCCGGTGATTTATATCGTATGTACAGCCGCTATGCTGAAAGTCAGGGTTGGCAATTGGAGCTTATCAGTGCTAATAACGGCGAACATGGTGGTTATAAAGAAATTATTGCTCGCATCAGCGGCAATGCCGTATACGCACAACTCAAATTTGAATCAGGCGCTCACCGCGTACAACGCGTGCCAGAAACCGAATCGCAAGGTCGGGTGCATACATCGGCATGTACGGTTGCCATCATGCCGGAAGTGGATGAAATTGATGACATTCAAATCAGCCCTGATGATTTGCGTATTGACACCTACCGCTCTTCCGGAGCTGGGGGTCAGCACGTCAACAAAACGGATTCAGCTATCCGTATTACTCATATTCCTACAGGGGTCGTGGTGGAATGCCAAGATGAACGTTCGCAACATAAAAACCGTGCGAAAGCCATGTCCTTATTAAAAACTCGTCTCTTGGACGCTGAACAAAGTAAACAACGACAAGAACAAGCACAAACACGAAAATCCTTAGTGGGTACTGGTGATCGTTCGGAACGTATTCGCACTTATAATTACCCCCAAGGTCGATTGACTGATCATCGAATTAATTTAACTATCTATCAATTAGCCGATGTAATGGAAGGTAATTTATCCTTAGTGATTGATTCGCTAAAACGCGAATATCATGCTGAGCTACTTGCTGAATTAGGACGCCATGATTAATATCCGCCAGGCCCTGGATCAAGGTCTGCAACTAGTAGCAAATACTGAGGCAGCCTTAGAAGCCGAAATTTTGTTAACTTATGTATTAGAAAAGAATCGCGCTTATCTCTATGCACATCCGGAACGAACCTTAACTCCTGAGCAAGAAAAAAAGTATCTGGACTGCCTCAATAAAAGAGTTTTAGGAACTCCAATAGCCTATATCACGGGTACTCGAGAATTTTGGTCTTTGAATTTAAAGGTCAGCCCTGCTACTTTAATTCCTCGCCATGAAACGGAGCAGTTGGTTGAATTAACTCTCGAATTAGCACCTCATCAAGACACGGTCAATGTTTTGGATTTAGGGACAGGAAGTGGCGCTATAGCCCTGGCTTTAGCGAAAGAACGACCTCATTGGCAAATTGATGCCTGTGACTTAAGTGCGGATGCCTTGGCCATTGCGCAAGACAATGCCAAAATACATGATTTAAAGAATGTAAACTTCTATCAATCCAATTGGTTTAGCAACTTACCGGCAAAAAAATACCATGCCATAGTCGCTAATCCCCCTTACATTGCTCCTGGAGATCCGCATTTACAGGAAGGCGATCTGCGTTTTGAACCCATCAACGCTTTAGTCAGTGCAGACCAAGGGCTTGCGGATATCCAAGTTATTAGTAAACAAAGCAAAAATTTCCTCTTTGAGGGCGGTTTTCTCCTACTTGAGCACGGTTTTGAGCAAAAAGTACAAATAATTGCTATACTGGATCGATTAGGATATAGAGTCCAGTGTTGGCAAGACCTTCAAGGACATGATAGAGTGACAGGTGGATGGAACGGAGGTTGAAATGACCGGGCAATTACTTGATAAAACCAAAGTGAGACGACAGAAAGTGAAAAATGATACAATTGGCAGCATGGGTATTACTCCCTATCAGGAAACTGTTGGCGAAGAGTACATGAATGAAAAACAACTGGCACATATCGAAAAGATATTGTTAGCTTGGCGACAATCTTTAATGGAAGAAGTTGATCGTACTGTGACCCATATGAA
>SCSO01000416.1 GCA_004297865.1 Legionella sp. | reverse complement strand
CTAATTCCATCAGCATCAAGATAACTAGTAGAACCACCAAAAAATTGAGTCATCTGATTGGACCATTGGTAAAAATCCAGACGTTCATTTTCTGGAATAGCAAACAGTTCCGCTAAAGTTACTGAAGGAATGGTTTCTGCTATTTCACTAACAAAATTAAAAGGTTGCTGGTCTCTTAGTTTTTGTAAACTATGAGTGATGGTTTTCTCAATGAGTGGTTTTAATTGCTCTAAACATTGTTGGGTAAATCCTTGATAGCAAATGCGGCGTCTGGGGGTGTGTTCCGGAGCATCACTCATCACCATCATCTTGCCGACTACTTTAAAAAAATCGTTAATCAAGGACAAATTCATTTCAGGCATACGCGAAATAAAAAAAGGACTTCGGTCACAACTGTAAGCTTCATGAGTTAATACTTCTTTAGCTAGCGAGTAAGAGGTGACCACCCAAAATTTTCCAGGCTCCCACCAAAATAAATCGCCCATTTCTTGTAAATGCGCAGCAAATTGCCCTGGGGTAGAACTTTTTTTAAGTTCCATTAAAGTAGGGGTTGTCATAATATTTGAATCCTCCGTAAATGTCTGGGGCTGTGGCGTTTAAATGCATTGCGTCCATGTAATAAAGAAAAATTATCGGCTAATAAAAAATCACCTTTTTGCCAGACATGTTCATAGCGGTAAGCTGGTTGTCGCGCGATTTGGCTTAGCTTTTTTAAGATCTGAGCTGATTGATTCAAGCATCTGTCCCTCACTTGTACATTCACTGGATTTAAATAATTTTCACCTACCGGTTCGGCAAAACGTAAAATAGGGTGTTGTGACTGAGGATGCTGACTGACCAAAGGCCGTTGAATGTTGCCGCCATAATGCGCTAATTTTTCTGTTACAAAATTTAAGGTGTATTCACCCCATTCTTTTTGTTGTTTGGCGCTGGCGTCTTGCCACATTTTTTCTGTATTCACAAAAAGTGTTTCCCCTCCGCTGTTAGCTAAAGGGGCTTGAATACAATGAAACAATAAAAATTGCGGTTCTTGATGAAAAGCCCCGTCCCAATGTAAAGGCACGTCACCTTCGGTAAATAAATAATTCTTAGGTTGCGTTGCGACCTGCATTTCCATAACCGGTCCAAAATCCCAATGCAACAACTTTGCTTGTTGTTGACAGTAATCCAATAATTCATCGCGGGTTAAAGCATGAAATCCGCGCAAGACTAAGAGTTTATGTTCTCTGACCTTATCTAATAAAGAGTTTAAAGCAAACCTCGATATACAAGGGTGTTGGTCAGGATGCATAAGGTAAGGTTTAAAGTGTAAGGTAGTCATTAGCAAGTCTCCAATACATAATGATCATGAACTAAGATGGCACCTAGTTGTTCAGCTTCTTTTCGCTTAACTAAAAGCCAACCCTGAGCGTTTTTTAATAAAACGTTGTGCCACGGAGTAGCCCAGCGATTAGTGGCAGGAAGAAATTGAATCCCTAATTTATCCGAACCACAGGATTGTGGATGTATAGAAAGACGTATTGCATCGGGAAAGTAATCGCTTAATAGCTGTGACCACGCATTGGAGCGTCTAATAACTTCATAGGCTGCTGCTTTGGCTTCTTTACGCACTCGGTTTTTACTAAAGGTCGGTTTTAAAACCAATTGATCTTCAATCACAAAACGATGAATACCATTAAATTGATAGCGTAATTGGGGTTGCTCATCCATTTCCTTTTGCAAATCGATAAGGGATTGACCAAAATCTTGCATTAACAAATCTCGTTTTTGTACATAATTTGCTTCGGGATACACTTCATCCAAAGAAAAGGTGGTCAAATAGTCGAGTTGCAGTTCTTTAATGATCTGCTGAATTCCCCGTTGGTAAATATCCACAGCATGATCTTCAACTAAGACTAAGTCATTAAAAACACGACCATCAGAGCAAATTCGTAGTTCTATCCCTGGTGAATAAATGTCATGCAGCTTTTGACATAATTGATTTAGGTGGGTTAATCCTAAAATTTCGCCACGATCGGGTTTTATGGAAAGAGTCTTTTGCCGATTCGCTGATTTAGCAGGAAAAGCTGGAAGAATTAAACACAGTGGTAATCCTTGGTTAACACAGTGCAAAAGTTTCTCATAATGAGGTTTTAAGCAGGAAGTACAAGCGATTCCTGCACAATGTTTTTCCGCTTCAACAGTAGAGCGTCTAAAGCTAAATAATAGTTGCAATATTTTTAGGGCTAGCTCTTGGTTTAAGTTATTCATTTCTCATCCCTTGTTGTTGAACATGAAATCAGGATAGCGAAGATGATTATCATT
>SCSO01000554.1 GCA_004297865.1 Legionella sp. | reverse complement strand
CAAACGTGTAGTAGTTTGCGTTCGTGTCGTCGGTCGCTGTGCCCCAGTTGATTGACTCAAGTTCAACTTGAGCAAAGTGGTCAGCTGTTGCGGTAGCAACTACGGTCAAGGTGAAGCGGTGCGTATTAGAGCTACCCTCATCAATCTCGAACGTGTTTGCCGTGTCCTCACTATCAGATGAACTTGATGAGAGAGAACAGATGGTGGTGTTGCTGCCGGAGTTGGTGATCGAATACTCGACACCCTGACCTGCAGCATTTACCTGATCCTCAGTACATGAGCGGTCGATGCGAAGATCAGATTCCATTGCGGTCACATCAAAGGTAATCCGGAATGTTCCCTGATCTGCCTCACCGACATCATCAGCTGTTGAGCTCCGTGTTGCTTCTGCAGACACAAACTCAACATCAATGCCTGTCTCGTAGACGGTGAATGGTCCTCCTGTTGCTGAGCCAGAGATATCCGCGTCAGCAACGTCGTCACCAGACTCGTCTTCTGCATCAAAGTCTATTGAGTCAGTTTCAGTCTCGCCGAAGGTAACTGCAATAGTGTCACCTTCGTCAAGTGCATCGGCGAGTGACTTGAAGTCAGCCGTTACGATGAACTCAACCTCGTCACCTGCGTCGATGGTGAAGTCAATATCATTGAACACAATGGTGTTTTCACCGTTTGTCGTGTTCTCTGAACCGATCTGATCACCATCTACCATAAGGTGTACGGTTGAGACCATATCCTCTAGATCAGTTGCACCTGTTACGGTGAACTCGACTGGAAGGGAATCGATAGTGATATCTGAATCACCCTCGACTTCCATAGTGAAGGCAAGCACTTCAACATCGTCAGTGTCATTCGTTGCATCAACGGTGATCACACGACTGTTGTTGATGTCGTCGTTGTCGCCATCATTGATGGTGATATCAATGCCTGCTGCAATAGCGAATTCTTCGAAGGTGAAGGTTCGTGCTGCAGTGTTTGGATCATCAGTGATGGTTGCACCATCCGCATCCATGAAGCGGATTGAGTCGAAGTCAACAGACCAACTGTCGCCCTCATCTGCAGAGTCAAGGTTTGAGACTGCAGAGATTGCGACAATAAGCTCGCCCATATCACCAGCGCGGATGATTGCACCGTCATCAAGTGAGATAGAACGCGAATAGTTGTCGTCCTCATCGAAGTCCTCGGCGTCAACGCGAGCAACTTCCTCACCGTCAAACCAGAGAGAAACCTCACTGGCAAAATCGGCAAAGTCGTCGTTCGTGGCGCTTACCGGATCGAAGTCAAGGCGAACTGAAGTGATTTCGATATCTGAACCGTCATCAACCTCAATTTCAAGACCAGCAACCTCTACGTCCTCCTCGTCCTCGCCAACTTCTTCGTT
>SCSO01000415.1 GCA_004297865.1 Legionella sp. | reverse complement strand
TAAAAACAGTTTTAGGAACAAATTTACAAGGATTGTATCTTTTCGGTTCGTTAGTCTATGGCGATTTTAAACAAGGTAGCAGTGATATTGATCTGGTGACCATTGTAAAAAATCCCTTGAATAAACAAGAATTGGAACAGATACAAAACTTTCATAAGGAATTTGATAAAAAACATTCTGAGTGGCAAGAAAGAATCGAATGTTCTTATACCCCTCTTTCCATGCTATCCAGTATTGAACCGCCCTTAGAGCCTCGCCCATATTATGGCGGGGGCATTTTTTATGCCGAAGCTGATTATGGGAATGAATGGATAATCAATAATTACCTCTTATGCAAATACAGCATACCTCTTATAGGATCACCGTTTTCTGTTTTTTTAGAATCTATTGATATTGTTGAAGTGCAAAAGGCATGTATAAGAGATTTATTTAAAGAATGGGAGCCGAAGATAAACGATTTAGAATGGTTAGATAATAGCCATTACCAATCGTATCTCATATTAAATCTATGCCGAATTCTTTACACCGTTTATTGTAGTAAAACTGCAAGTAAAATAGTTTCCGCCGAATGGGTTAAACAAACCCATGACCAATGGACAATGCTTATTGAAGCTGCGGAAAATTGGGAATATGGCAAAACGATGTCCTACAAAACCGAAGCAATTCTTTTTATCAAATTTGTCATTGATGAGATTAAAAAGACCGAACTTTTTAAAATGAGTTAATCAATCGAGTCTGACCACATTGATTCTATTTAAAATAAGCATAGTATAAATCGAGAGATCAATTTCTTACTCACATATGGATTTAAAACAAGGAATGTTTTATGACTAATTCAACTGAATATGTACTTTATTTTAATCGAGATAAGCATACCCGTGAAGAGTTAACTTATCGAGTTTCTGATAAAAACTTAAATTACCAATTTTTCTATAACGATAAATCTATTTTTCCATGTATTAAGCATTCCACTAGCTTTAACAGAGAAAAAATTCTTACATTTAATACCGAAAAACAACAAGAAGAATTTGAAAGCGCGTTAAAAAATAACGATCCCAGAAAAGCTCTTAAAATAGCTAAAACTATAGAACTAGATTCTGCACATCCAAACGATGAAATTGTCCCCACAACCCACCCCTTAATGTTTTTTTTAATGGGGTATATAGCTGAGCAAGATAAAATTAATGAACATAATAATAGTTTCTGGGTACGGCATGGATTATTTAAAAAGCGCAATACTTATGTGTTAGTTCTGGAGGACCCGGAACCAGAGAGTTTACAAGCTAACTAGTAAATCAATCTACTTGTATTCCTGTATTACGACTTCGTCTAATATAGGCTACCTTCTTTTGATTTTGTTGTTTATTGGTTAAGAGTTAATTACACTGCGCTTTTTAATTCAGGCTTTTCTAATGATAGTACTTGAAGAAGAACATCAGCAAACTGTATTAGCTACCTCTACTCAGCAACCCAGCCCAAGTTCTTTCGTTCTAATGAGACGGATTGCAGGGCTTGGGTGTTTTATGTCCGCGTCCGATACCTATGCTATTAAAGGAATGCTGCTCCCACTTTTACTGAGCCGAATCAATAGTGATCCTGAGCATCTGGCTGCTATTACTTTGATCATTACCACGACAAATATTGTAGTTATTGGTGTTTCGCAGATTTTTGCTTTGAATATGCTAGCTCCTCCTTTGATAGCACAGTATAACACTTTGAATGGTAACCCTGAGGAACAAGCAACTAAAATCCGTGAATTAAACATTTTATACCGAAATGGCTTAATTTATTCTGCTTTTGCATTCCCCAGTATTATGCTGGTTTTAAATTTTTCCGAACCGATGTTTACTTCTATATTCCAGCAAAATGCTGTGGTAGCACGAATTGCCGCAGAATTTTTACGTCCTTATTCCATTGCAGTACCCGCTACCTTTTTTTACCTCACTACTCTAATGATGCTGCAAAGTTTTCAATACACTCGCGCATTAGCCATAGGTACTGCCAGCATGGTTTTATGTTTGGCACTATCTATAGGGTTAGGTTATGGCACTGACCTTGGCATCGAAGGGGTTTTAATTGGTCATGTTGCCGAGCCTTTTTTAACCTCCATTGCTTTTGGTGGTTTTTTATTCGGTCATCCTAAGTTTCGCGACTTTCACTTTTTTACCTCGCTGACTTCGAGCCTCCGAGGTAACTTAACTCACATGAAGCAGCTACTCAGTACAGGTAGCGTAATTACCATTAATGTAGCAGCAGAAATCGCTCTTGGTTTCGGATTAGCAGCACTTACTGGGGTGCATAGTCTTAAGGCTCAAGAGTCCCTTGCATTAATTATGCAATACACCTTAGCCAATGCCATTTTAGGTGTGCATTTTCCTTTGTCTGGTATGATTATTATGGGTGACGCCATGGGTAGCCCAGATAAAAAAGCCGTGTATAAAACTGCGAAGGCAGGTTTATTAGTTGCTTTATTAGCCGGCTCCATTATTCCTTTGGTCTTTGGCGTAGCTCCCCGCAGTTTATTGTCTATTTTTGGTAAAGAAGATGACGAGATAGCAGGTATCCTTGATGTTTTAGCGCCAATCATGTCTATAGGTTCGCTAGTGGATGTATTACGAGTGGCCTTTGTTTTTCAGTTAAGAATGCTGGGTGATATGAAAGGATCCACTGCCATCAATGTGTTCTCACAATTATCCGGATTGGGTTTAGCTTTCGGCTTAGGGTTGTATACGAATTTGGATATTTACGGCATCGGTCTAGGTTATAGTTTATCGATCGTGATCAGCTGTGCTGTATTAGCTCAGCGCTGGTACAGTAAGATGGAACCCTACCGCCAACCAGAACCTGTGCAAAACAGCAGACCTTCACTGGGATGGGATTTTTGCTTTTGGAAAAGTAAGACCACAAGTGCTGATGCGATCCCACTTCAGCAACTTGAAGCTACACTGTAATAGTTTGAGAGTTTGTCATTGAAGGTCCACGCATATTGTCAATTGTCGAGGTACCAGGGTAAGCTAATCAAGGTTTCTCTTTACATATGATGACTTATCAAGGATGAATAACATGACTATGATTAAAGGAGTATTGTTTGCTGTTCTCTGCATTCTGACACTACCTGCCTTCACTGAACCCACTACAACTGATTCAGCTGACTTAATACTTAGATATAAACCTATGCC
>SCSO01000414.1 GCA_004297865.1 Legionella sp. | reverse complement strand
CGTGTGCTCTTCCGATCTGACGAAATTATGGCCTTTAGAGATATCAAACCTCAGGCCCCTACCCATTTGCTGGTCATACCCAAGAAGCATATCGCAACAATAAATGATAGCGAAGAAAGCGATGCGCAGTTATTGGGGAAAATAATTTTACAAGCGAAGAAATTGGCCAAAAGCGAAGGAATAGATGAGAAGGGTTATCGTTTAGTATTTAATATTAATTCAGGTGGCGGGCAGGAAGTTTACCACATTCATTTACATTTATTAGGCGGCAGGCAAATGACTTGGCCGCCAGGTTAGGAATTCTTGCGATGGAGCAACTATACAAAACACTCTTAAATGAGTTGGGTGAAGACGTTACTCGTGAAGGATTAATAGATACTCCTGCACGAGCAGCAAACGCCATGAAGTATTTAACCAAAGGTTACCATGAAAGTTTAGATGACATTATCAATGGCGCGCTTTTTGATTCGGATATGAGCGAAATGGTTATTGTCAAAGACATTGAGCTGTATTCCATGTGTGAGCATCATCTACTTCCTTTTCTGGGCAAATGTCACGTAGGTTACTTACCGAATGGTAAAGTACTTGGCCTATCCAAAATCGCTCGTATAGTTGATCTTTATGCACGTCGTTTGCAAATTCAAGAACGTTTGACTGGTGAGATAGCGCATTGCATCGAATCGATTACTGGTGCACGCGGAGTGGCAGTCGTGGTTGAAGCGAAGCATCTCTGTATGATGATGCGGGGAGTAGAAAAGCAAAACTCCGTTATGACGACTTCTGTCATGTTAGGTGACATGCGAGAAAGTCCGAGTAGTCGTATGGAGTTTTTGCATTTAATTAGTTAGTAGGTTGGGTCATATGACTCAATTTGGATTTTGATGTTAGAAGTAGATCACTGTTGGGTCAAATGACCCAACCTACAAGGATCCCACGGCCAGGCCGTGGGACGTATAGGTGTAAGGATGCCTATTCTTCTTCAGAATGGCTATTAACATCTACTGCAACCGGTTGTTCACTTGCCACTTCCGTAGCCTTAGTTTCATTAGATGCTTCAGCAGATTGAGGTTTATCCTTCCACTCCAACTTCACTCGTCCTTGCTTATCCACACCGGCAACAAATACTTCGATTTCTTGGCCTTCCTGCAATACTTCTTCAACCTTTTGCGCACGATCATTACATATTTGGGAAATGTGCAATAAACCGTCTTTGCCAGGTAATAAGTTAATAAAGGCACCAAAATCAACAATTTTACTGACTTTACCTTTGTAGGTTTGTCCCACTTCTACTTCAGCAATTAGTGCTTTAATTTGTTTTTGTGCTTCTTCTAAAGCCGTTAAATCAGGTGAGAACAATTGAACTAATCCAGTATCGTCGATATCGATAGAGACACCCGTGCTTTCAATCAAGCCTTTGATGGTAGCGCCACCTTTACCAATGATCGTGCGAATTTTGTCTTCAGCCACTTTCATGGTAACGATACGAGGTGCATGTTGTGATAACTCATCTCTTGGAACAGCTAAGGAGTTATTCATCACACCAAGAATATGTAAACGTCCGGCTAAAGCTTGCTCTAAAGCCTGCTCCATAATTTCATTAGTGATACCGGTGATTTTGATATCCATTTGTAAAGCAGTGATACCGTTTTCTGTACCTGCCACTTTAAAGTCCATGTCACCTAAGTGATCTTCATCACCTAAAATATCAGTTAATACGGCAAAACGATCGCCGTCTTTAATTAAGCCCATTGCCACACCTGCCACAGGTGCTTTTAAAGGAACGCCTGCATCCATTAAAGCAAGGCTGGTACCACAGACGGTTGCCATAGAACTAGAACCATTTGATTCAGTAATCTCTGATACTACACGTAATACATAAGGGAATTCTTTAGAATCTGGTAAAACAGCCATTATTGCACGTTTCGCCAAGCGACCATGACCAATTTCACGTCGTTTCGGACTACCCACCATTCCAGTCTCGCCCACAGAGTAGGGAGGGAAGTTGTAGTGCAACATGAAGCGATCTTTGCTTTCGCCGCTAATTGCATCAAGAATTTGCGAGTCACGGTCGTTACCTAAAGTAGCCACTACTATGGCTTGAGTTTCACCACGAGTGAATAAGGCGGAGCCATGCGTTCTTTCTAGGAATTTTGTACGGACAGTAATTGGTCTTACGGTTTTATGATCGCGTCCGTCAATACGTGGTTCACCATTTAAAATACGGTTACGTACGATATTACGCTCTAGATCAACAAAATGTACCGTTACTTCATCCGCATCCAATTCATCATTTTCTACCATGAGCGCGGCAATGGTTTGATCTTTAAGTTCACCTAATCGCTTGTAACGCTCTTGTTTATCCTTAATCAAATAAGCGGCTTCTACTTCATTCTTAGCCACATCAGCAACGCGAGATTGTAAGGCTGTATCTACAGAAGGGGCTTGCCAATCCCAACGTGGCTTACCAGCTTGTGCAGCTAATTCTTCTATGCCTTTAATGACGCTTTTCATCATTTCATGGCCAAACATGATGGCACCACGCATGATGTCTTCGCTCAATTCACGAGCTTCTGATTCCACCATTAAGATGGCATCTTTGGTTCCTGCTACCACTAAATCCAATTGTGATTCTTCTAATTCTTTTTTGCTTGGATTCAACAAATAAATACCGTTTTTATAACCCACGCGTGCAGCACCAATAGGTCCATTAAAAGGTGTACCGGACAAGCTTAATGCAGCTGAGGCACCAATCATGGCTAAAATGTCTGCTGACACATCTGGATTTAAAGACAAAACTGTAGCAATGATTTGTACTTCATTACGAAAACCTTCAGGGAATAAAGGTCTGATAGGTCTATCAATAAGACGCGACGTTAAAGTCTCGTGATCGCTAGGACGACCTTCACGCTTATTAAAGCCTCCTGGTATTTTACCAGCGGCATAAAATTTTTCTTGGTAATAAACGGCTAAAGCAAAGAAATCCATTTTGGTATCAGCCGCTTTATTGCCTACTACGGTGACTAAAACTTGTGTACCATTCATGCTAACTAAAACTGCTGCATCTGCTTGCCGTGCTATTTCTCCTGTTTCCAACAATAACTTACCGTCACCGAAGGGAATTTCTTTTGTAAATTTAGCCACGTGATCTTCCTCAAAAATTAAAAATAACGAAAAAAAAGGCGCAGAATACTGCGCCTTTATTTAAAGAACTGTATGGATTGTCTGTCTCAAAGGAGACATCATTACATTGATCAATAAGAATCTCTCAATCCCAAATTTTGGATAAGGGTTTGATAACGTGATTGATCATTAGACTTCAAATATTTTAAAAGCTTACGGCGCTTATTTACTAAGCTTTGTAATCCACGACGAGAATGGAAGTCTTTTTTATTTTCTTTAAAATGGTCGGTCAAGTATTTGATTCGACTAGTAATTAACGAAACTTGAACTTCAGGAGAACCAGTATCGTTCTCACCGCGCTTGTATTCATTGACAATTTCTGCTTTTTGCGCGCTACTTAGCGACATTATATACTCCTGGAACTAAGCTATGTATGTATTTAAAGGGGGACATTCTACCAAGGCAAGCCCTGGGAAACAAGCTTTAGTAATTAATTTGTGTAAAAAATTTCATATTTATTTCAAATTAACTTTCAGATAGCTCAAATTGAGAAGTTAATTCAAAAGCCAATAGGCGTTTGGCACGTATTTCCGCCTGATTAACGTATTCTCCTAAACCAATAAACTGCTTTTCGGCGTCATATAGACGTATGCAAGTCCCTATATCATAAGAAGATTGCCCTGAAATCACTCGTCCTTGCCGTAATGCTAGGACTTCTTCGGTAGCAAGTGAGTGGTAAGGTAAATAATCCACCGCTTTATCCATGGGAATTAAAACTTGCAACCGTTGTTCAGCTGACATGTTCAGCAACTCTTCAAGGGTATACATAGGATTATTTTCAAAACCTGCAGTATACAAGCGATGTAAACGAGTCACGTGAGCACCCACTTTTAAGTCCTCTCCTATATCCTCCACCAAATTCCTAATGTAGGTTCCTTTACTGCACCGTACTCTTAAATCAAACAATTGACCATCGAATCGCTCTAATTCTAACTCACTAATGGCTACATCTCTGGCTTCGCGGGTTATTTCTATACCTGCTCGCGCAAAGCGATACAAAGGTCGGCCTTGATGTTTCAATGCAGAAAACATGGAAGGGATTTGTTTAATATGGCCATGGTATTTGGTAAGTATTTCTTGAAGCTCATCTAAACTTACGTCCACTGAAGATGCTGTAGCAATAACCTCGCCCATTGAATCCGCAGTATTGGTTTTAATACCTAGTAAACCAGTAGTGCTATAGCATTTGTCTGCATCCAGTAAAAATTGGCTTATCTTGGTTGCTTCGCCAAAACATACGGGCAACATACCAGTCGCTAAGGGATCTAGACTGCCAGTATGCCCTGCTTTTTTTGCACCAAAAAGATATTTAGCTTTTTGCAAGGCTGAATTGGAAGTCATTCCTTGAGATTTATTTAGTAATAGGATTCCGTTCAAAGGCTTTAAGTCAGCTTTGCTCATCATCTTCGGGGGTTGACGGGTTTACTTTATCGATTAAACGGCTTAGTCGTTCGCCATATTCAATGGACTCATCATAAATGAAATGTAGTTGCGGTACTGTGCGTAAAGTAATACTGCGCGCTAGAGCTGAACGTAAATAACTTGCAGCAGCATTTAAAATGGTTGTTGCTAAACTTTTATCTTCATCAAGTACGGTAAAATACACCTTGGCATGAGCTAAATCTGCAGCCACTTTGACTGCAGAAATGGTAACAAAGCCTTTCAAGCGTGGGTCTTTAATTTCCTGCGGAATAATTTGCGCTAATTTGCGCTGAATCATTTCCGCAATTCTATCAGTACGTTTAAATTGATTGGTCATTATAAATCACGCTTAATTTCTACAGTTTCATAGACTTCGATTAGATCGCCAGATTTGATGTCGTTATAGTTTTTTACACCTATACCGCACTCAAAACCTTGACGAACTTCGACCACATCGTCTTTAAAACGGCGGAGAGATTCTAATGTCCCTTCATAGATCACCACATTTGAACGAAGAACTCGGATTGGATTATTACGTTTGATAACCCCTTCAGTAACCATACAACCAGCAATTGCGCCAATTTTTGGTGATTTGAAGACATCACGAACTTCTGCGATACCAATGATTTCTTCTTTAAATTGGGGCGCTAACATACCTGTCAATGCACCTTTAATTTGATCAACGATATCGTAAATAACACTGTAGTAATGTATAGAAACTGATTCTTGCTCTGCTAAACGCTTCGCACCACCATCGGCACGTACGTTGAAGCCGATAAGGACCGCATTAGAAGCAATGGCCAAATGAACATCCGACTCTGTAATACCACCAACGCCATTAGCAATCACTTCGACTTTGACTTCCTCATTGGACAGCTTCACTAACGCATCAGAAATTGCTTCTAAAGAACCTTGAACATCGGCTTTGAGCACAATATTCAATACTTTAGATTCAGCAGCAGCCATGTTTTCCATGATGCCTTCTATCGAAGATTTTTGGCGACGAGCGAGTTTCACATCACGGAATTTACCTTGACGGAATAAAGCCACTTCACGCGCTTTTTTCTCATCGGGAACGACTACTGCCTCGTCTCCAGCATGAGGGATAGCAGATAAACCTAATACTTCAACAGGAATAGAAGGGCCTGCGCTTTCAACGTGATCGCCGTTATCCGCAACAAGTGCGCGCACACGACCATATTGGAAACCTGCTAAAAGAATGTCGCCTTTATGCAGAGTTCCGCTTTGTACAAGAACAGTTGCTACCGGACCACGACCTTTATCTAGGCGGGATTCAATGACCACACCTTTGGCTGCTCCATCCGTTAATGCTTGCAGCTCGAGAACTTCCGATTGTAGAAGAATCGCGTCGAGTAGTTCATCAATTCCCATACCTGATTTGGCGGAAATTTTTACAAACATAGTGTCGCCACCCCAAGATTCCGGAATGACTTCATGATTGGATAACTCATTTGTTACGCGATCAATATCCGCATCGGGTTTATCCATTTTGTTAATGGCAACAATGATTGGAACTTTCGCCGCTTTAGCGTGATGAATCGCTTCGATCGTTTGTGGCTTCACACCATCATCAGCTGCAACAATCAAGACCACAATATCTGTTGCTTGAGCACCACGAGCACGCATAGCAGTGAACGCGGCATGGCCAGGTGTATCTAAGAAAGTAATATCCCCTTTAGGAGTACTTACATGATAAGCCCCGATGTGCTGGGTAATTCCACCGGCTTCACCAGCGGCTACTTTAGTTCGACGAATATAATCTAATAAAGAAGTTTTACCATGGTCAACGTGTCCCATGATGGTAACTACAGGCGCTCTTGACTCAGAATTACTTCCTTTAGAAATGGATTCACCTAAACCTGTTTCAATATCGTCCTCTTTAATGACCCGAGCACGATGCCCCATTTCTTCTACTACAATGATCGCGGTTTCTTGATCAATCACTTGGTTGATGGTTGCCATTGCACCAAGAGAAATCATTACTTTGATAACTTCGGCAGCTTTAACGGACATACGTTTTGCTAATTCAGCAACAGTAATCGTTTCTGGCACAGGGACTTCACGAATGATCGGTGCCGTTGGAAGCGCAAAACCATGTGTTAAAGATTCCTCTGCTTCACGATATTTATCTGATTTCTCGGAGCCTTTTCTCTTCTTAAATTTGTTGCGTCCTCCGCGACGATGAGAGTCTTGCTCATCTTCTTCGGTACTAAATGTCTGATATTTAGGTTTTTTCTTGCCCTTTTTAAAGTCTGTAACTTCAGTTTCTGAATTCGATGGTTCATTATGTTTCTTTTTACTAGGCTTCTCCGTCTTTACTTCCTCTTTCGGAGCAATCTCGACGGGTTTTTCAGGGGTTATACTGAGATCCAGAATATCGGCAGCATAGATAGTTCCAGATTCTAATTCTGGTGCTACAGTCGGTACTTCACCAGCAGAAAGAGTTTCTTCAGCACCTTGTTCAGCCGGAACAGATTCGTCAATTGCTACTATTTCATCAACTACAGATGTTTCATCACCTGTCTCTAAAATTTCTTCAATGGCAAGTGGCTCTTCTACTTCTTCAACAGGCGCTTGTTCAACTGTAGAACGTTTTATGAAGGTTTTCTTCTTACGAACTTCGATGTTCACAGTCTTTTTGCTGTGTGCATCGGGTCCTACAGTCACTTTAGACATACTTTTACGTCTTAAAGTAATTCTTTCAGGTGTAGACGTTGTATCCTGTAAAGAATTACCTTTTAAATGATTGATTAAGAGACGCTTTTGTTCTTCATTCACAACTTGTTGATCATCGTTATCATGAAAAGACAATCCTGCTTTCCGTAAGCGGTCCAATAAGCTTTCAACCGAAATACCAACGACTTGTGCTAATTGTTTAACCGTCACATCGGCCATATTTAATCCCCTTGCAGCAGCTTAATGAAAGCTGCATTATTCGAAATATTACTTGTACCAGATTGGTATATTTATTTTCAAGAACTTGGTTTATAGAAACCAGGGCTCTCTAGCTTTCATAATTAAAACACCGGCCTGCTCTACTGTAATACCCTCAATTTCCAATAACTCATCTATGGATTGTTCAGCCAATTCTTCCATACTGGTTATGCCTTTACTCGCTAGCTTATTAGCTAACTCCTCGGTCATACCTTCCATCGTTAAAAGAGTCTCATCAGGTGTACCTGACAATCCTTTACCAGAACTCAATGCCATGGTTAAAAGAGTGTCATTAGCTCGATTACGTAATTCTTCTACAATTTCTTCGTCAAATTCATCTATGGCTAATAATTCTTCTTTAGGTACATAAGCCACTTCTTCTAGAGTTGAGAATCCATGAGCTACTAAAAGAGCTGCAATTTCTTCATCTATTTCTAAGGCAGTTGAGAATAATTTAACTATTTTACCTGACTCTTCTAAATTCTTATTTTCGAATTCTTCAGTAGTCATCACATTCAAAGTCCAACCAGTAAGCTGGCTTGCTAACTTCACATTTTGTCCGTTACGGCCAATAGCCTGTGATAGCTGATCTTTTTCTACGGCTAAATCCATAGTATGGCTATCTTCATCGACCACTATTGACGTAATGTCCGCAGGAGCCATGGCATTGATCACTAACTGCGCTGGATTATCATCCCATAAGATAATATCCACACGCTCACCACCCAGTTCACTAGAAACTGCTTGGACACGTGCACCGCGCATACCTACGCAAGCACCGATTGGATCAATACGTCCATCGTTAGTTTTCACTGCAATTTTAGCGCGGTTACCGGGATCACGGGCAGCCGCTTTGATATCAATAATATTTTCGCCAATTTCTGGGACTTCAATACGAAAAAGTTCGATGAGCATTTCATTGCGAATTCGACTTACAAAAAGCTGGGGTCCACGTGATTGCGGAGTAATTTCGTATAAATAAGCACGGACGCGATCATTAGGTCTGAACATTTCATGAGGAAGCATTTCAGAGCGGGGTAAGAAGGCTTCTGCCTTACCACCCAAGTCAATAATAATATTATCACGAGTGACTTTCTTCACAGTACCATACAAGAGCTGGCCTAGTTTGTTTTCAAATTGGGCGATAACTAAATCTCGTTCCGCTTCTCTTACCTTCTGCATAATCACTTGACGTGCAGTTTGGGCTTCGATACGACCAAATTCAATAGAAGCCATAGGTTCTTCAATACGCTCACCTACTTGAATAGAAGGATTTTTTTCTTTAGCTTGCTCAAGGGTAAGCTGATGCTCAGGAACCTCAAGTTCGTCTTCATCCACTACATCCCAATATCTAAAGGTTTCATATTCACCCGTACGAGGATCCATTTTGATGCGTACACCTATATCCAATCCAAAGATCTTTCGTGTTGCAGACTCCAATGCGGCCTGAATGGCTAGTAGAATAACTTCCTTACTAACACCTCTTTCATTTGATAACGCCTCAGCAACTAATAACAATTCTTTGCTCATTGTTCGCCTCTCTAGACTGTCAAATTTGCTTTCACAATATTTGAAAATAGTATTTCCTGATGTTCATTGTTTATTGCTAATACCAAAGTAGTATCTGATGCAGAAACAATGTCACCGATTAACTTGCGCTTGCCATTAACAGGTTTAAATGTTTTAACCTGCACGGACTCCCCTATATAACGATTATACTGCCAGCTGGTAAACAGCGGTCTAGGAATACCTGGTGAAGATACTTCTAAACTGTAATTTCCTGGAATAGGATCTTCGACATCCAATAATGCACTGATTTGACGACTGACTTTTTGACAGTCCTCAATTCCGATTCCATCTTCCTTATCAATATAGATACGTAATAATGAATGTTTACCCTGTGACAAATACTCACAA
>SCSO01000413.1 GCA_004297865.1 Legionella sp. | reverse complement strand
TTGAAGGCCAAGCGCAGCAAGCAATGAAGGAAGCTGTAATTGAGATGAGCAAAAAACGAGTTCAATATATTGAAAGGGATTTAGAGCGTGCAGAAAATACTCTTAAAGTGATGACTCAAACCGAATCAGCTAAAGCAAAATACCAGAGTAAGAGATTTTTCAAGTCAGTAGACTTACTCAATTATGAAGCTGAATTGCGAAAAGAAGCAGATCGTATTACTAGTGAGAATGCGGTTGCAGAGGGATTTGTAGGATTGGCTACAGCTGCGGTTTGATAAGGTTTTGAATGTTGGGTCTCGACCCAACCTACCAAATGAATTCCCGCTGCGCGGGAATGACATGGGTTGTAGGTTAGGTCGCCAACAATTAATTACGACTCCACCAACAATTTATTCACTCGATTTACGAAATCTGCAGGGTTATCTAATTGACCACCTTCTGCCAATACCGCTTGTTCGAATAACATGATGACCCATAATTCGAATTGATTATCATCTTGGATATCGGGCAACCGCTTAATTAAAGGATGCTCCGGATTGATCTCAAATATAGGCTTGCTTAATGGCACCTGTTGACCCGCAGACTGCAAAATACGTTGCATTTCTAGACCCATATCTTGCTCATCAGCAACGATACAAGCGGGGGACTCTGTCAACCGATGGGTAATTACCACATCTTTAACCCGTTGCTCTAAGACCTTCTTAATATGCTCAATCACTGGCTCTAAGTTCTTTTCCTGTTCTTTGGCTTGTTCAGAAGTTTCATCCACTAAATCAATCTTGCCTTTGCTAATGGATTGCAGCTTTTTGCCTTCGAATTCACTTAGATACCCCACTAACCACTCATCAATCTTATCGCTCAACAAGAGCACTTCAATGCCCTTTTTCTTGAAGATTTCTAAATGCGGGCTATTTTTAGCAGCATTGTACGAAGACGCTGTAATGTAATAAATTTTATCCTGATCTTTTTGCATACGCGCTACGTAGTCTTCCAAAGACACATCTTGCTTCTCAGAACCGCTAGCCGTAGTGGCAAAACGTAAGAGTTTAGCAACAGCCTCTTTATTAGCAAAATCCTCAACCGGACCTTCTTTTAAAACCAAGCCAAATTCATCCCAGAATTTTTGATAGGTTTCTTTATCTTGGGTACTCATTTTTTCTAACATACCTAATATCCGTTTGGTACAGGCGGTACGAATAGTTTCGACTTGTTTATTATCTTGTAAAATTTCACGCGATACGTTTAAAGGAAGATCGCTGGCATCCACTATCCCTTTTACAAAACGCAGATAACGGGGTAAAAATTGGGTTGCATCATCCATAATGAAGACACGTTTTACATAAAGTTTTAATCCATGTTTCACTTCTTGATGCCAAAGATCATAAGGCGCATGGGAAGGAATATAGAGTAAGGTAATATAATCATGTTTACCTTCCACATGATTATGTGACCAAGTCAGAGGATCCATGTAATCATGAGAAATATGTTTATACAGCGCTTTGTACTCTTCATCGGTGATTTCCGATTTAGGTAAAGTCCATAAAGCAGTGGCTTTATTCACAGTTTCAAATTCAGTACTTTCTTTGCCATCTTCTGCGGTCTTTTTCATGACAATAGGCCAGCAGATGTGATCGGAATATTTGCTGATAATGGTACGTAAGCGCCAATCACTTAAAAACTCGTCTTCATCCTTTTTGATATGCAAGGTAATTTCCGTTCCTCGCGACTCTTTATTCTCATAGCCAATGGTAAATTCACCATCGCCTTTAGACTCCCAAACAATCCCTTCTTCAGGTTTTAGTCCGGCACGACGACTTTTTACTGTGACTTTATCCGCAACAATAAAGGCCGAATAAAAACCCACTCCGAATTGGCCGATTAATTGAGAGTCTTTAGCATTTTCACCAGTTAATTGACTGAGAAACTCTTTAGTACCTGACTTGGCAATAGTACCTAAATTCTCTACGGCCTCATCAAAGCTCATCCCAATACCATTATCACTGATAGTAATGGTTTTTAGTTTTTCATTGTTTTGAATGGTAATCTTCAGATCGGAATCATTTTCAAATAGAGATCCATTAGACAAAGCAAGAAATCGTAATTTATCTAAGGCATCAGAGGCGTTCGAGATGAGCTCTCTGAGAAATATTTCTTTATTCGAGTAAAGCGAATGCACCACTAAATGCAGCATTTGCTTTACTTCGGTTTGAAATCCCATTGTTTGTGGCTTATTGACCATTAAGGTTCTCCTATGAAACTTATTCTACGTAAAGAAAACATATAAGGCTGAATTTAAGAATTTCAAGGGGGAACAAGAATTTAAAGTGCTTAATAACTAAAATTAGGCATTGTTAAGGTACCACCCGAATGAATGATTAGTACCTTTCCTTTTAAGTGTTCATTATGAATTCTCTTTCTAGCCTCATAAAACAACTTGGCTGCATAAATGGGGTCGGCGAGTATTCCCTCTTCGCGAGCTAAGCGGTGAATTTCATTGTTGATGTTTTGATTGAAGGAACCGAAGGCTTTAGCTGTGGTTGGATAAAAACAAGAATAATTGCTGGGTAACTCACCATACCAATTGAGCATTTTCTCCTTAAACTCTTTTTCTTTATCAGCAAGTAAAAGCACATGAATATGTCCTGGATGAGCATTATCTTTCAGGCCCTTAATTAATGCAGCGGCAGTAAAACCGGTTCCGGTATCAACAAAAAGATGATCAAAGGTAAACCCTAACTGTGCTTCGTTTTGGTAAATATCTGTTGCCAGAGTCATAGCCCCTTCCTTCGCAGCTGTCACACTGGCTCCCTCGGTTAAAATAAAGCTGGGAGTAGTTAAAGTGTGTTGATGTGCGACAGCATACTCTTCTACCTTTGGCCATTCGTTTCTATTAATCCAAGTGATTTCGTCATCCTTTAAGAAAAGACGACTCAATTTAAAATTGCCCTGGTTTAGTGCAGACCATGGTTTTAACAAAAAAGCATGAACTTCTAAATTGAATTCTCGAGCCATTTGTAAAGCTGCGAGAAGATTATTCGATTGAGGTCCAGCGATGATCAGCAGGTGTTTAATCCCTTGCTGCATAAGATAGGGCATCAAGCTCGTATATTTTCTGTATTTCGAGCCACTGATGCCACAGCTTAATTCGTCATCACGTTTGACGTAACAGCTGACGCCTTCAGTGGGGAAGTGGTTCAGAGGGTGTATGCGGCTGGTTAATGTGGACATTTATAATCACAAATATGTGGGAGTCGGTCAAACTACTCACTTAGATTTAGGCTTAACTTCGCACGAAATCCAAATGCTCATCCGTGCTTAATTCCTTACTATAACGATAGCCTAATTCTTTAAAATCTTTGATTCCAGCCACATCATCAATCTGTTGTTCCATCAAAAATTTCGCCATAGTCCCACGCGCTTTCTTCGCATGAATACCAATCATCTTAAGCCCTTCTTTCTTCTGCTCATAAAAATTAATAGTCAAAACGGGATATCCTAAAGCTTTAGGATTTACCGCTTTAAAATATTCACTGGATGCTAAATTGATTAGAATAGGATTTTTTTGAGCTTGCAACTGTTGTTTAAGCGTTTTAGTGACCGTCTTCTGCCAAAAATCATACAGGGTATTACCATTAGAATTTTTTAAATGCACGCCCATTTCTAAACGATATGGTTGAATACGATCTAAGGGCTTTAATAAACCATAGAGTCCTGAAAGAATAGCAAGATGATCTTGGGCAAAACCAATTGTTGGCTGATCCCAATTGGCTGCCTGCAAACCTTGATAAACATCCCCTTGAAATAGATAAATCGCAGGATAGGACTGTGGCGGATCTTGTTTGCGTAACATAAAATCTT
>SCSO01000412.1 GCA_004297865.1 Legionella sp. | reverse complement strand
CGAGAATTGAAATCACAAAAAAATGATTAAGAATTTGGAGGCATTGTACCTAAAGATGTAATTTTTTCAATCAGAAAGTGTAATGGTTAATGAATAACCATTACACTAGAGAGGATTATTTTTCTTCATCCCAGCTTAAAGTACCACCAGCTTGGTATTCAATGACGCGAGTTTCAAAGAAGTTTTTCTCTTTCTTCAAATCCATCATTTCACTCATCCACGGGAATGGGTTCTCAGCACCAGGATATTGATCCGGTAAACC
Organism: Legionella sp.; assembly: GCA_004297865.1. Taxonomy (GTDB): domain Bacteria; phylum Pseudomonadota; class Gammaproteobacteria; order Legionellales; family Legionellaceae; genus Legionella. The sequence continues at coordinate 2,347 of SCSO01000412.1, read as the reverse complement.
AATTTGATTCAAACGACGGTTGGCGATGAAATGTAAATATTCTTCGAACATTTCGGCATTCATGCCCAAAATACCCTGAGGCATAGTGTCTTTGGCATATTGATATTCCAATTCCACCCCTTCGCGGATCAATTGAATAATTTCTTCTTTGAACTCTGCAGTCCATAGATGAGGATTTTCAATCTTGATTTGATTGATCACATCAATACCGAAGTTCATATGCATGGATTCATCACGTAAAATGTATTGGAACTGTTCAGAGGTTCCTACCATCTTATTACGACGTCCCATAGACAGAATTTGGGTAAAACCAACATAGAAGAAAATACCTTCAAATATCACATAGAACGCAATTAAGTCGCGTAATAAACGCTGATCATTTTCTACTGTACCAGTGTGGAAATGCTCATCACTTAAACTTTCAGTAAATGGCAATGCCCAAGCCGCTTTCGTGGCCACAGAAGGAATTTCTCGGTACATGTTAAATACTGCTGCTTCATCTAAACCTAAGCTTTCAATAACGTATTGATAAGCATGTGTATGCAAGGCTTCTTCGAAAGCCTGACGTAATAAATACTGTCTGCATTCTGGGTTAGTGATATGTCTATATACGGCCAAGACCAAGTTATTCGCTACTAAGGAATCAGCAGTAGAGAAAAAGCCTAGATTACGCATAATGATCAAACGCTCAGCTTCCGTTAAACCATTAGGATCTTTCCATAAAGAAACGTCGGCACTCATGCTGATTTCATTAGGCATCCAGTGGTTGGCGCAAGCTACTAAATACTTTTCCCAAGCCCATAAATATTTAAACGGAACGAGTTGGTTTAAATCAGCGCGACAATTAATAATAGCCTTATCGTCAACATGAACGCGCTTAGCGCCCATCTCAAAGACGTGTATGCGAGGTGGCTCAGCATCGTCAGACAAATCCATTGGTTCAACTTCTGCGGTATCATCTGCTACATCGTCGGATAAATCCATTAGCTCAACATCTGTGGTACTTGCTTTTGCAGGTACCTCTTGTTCTATTACAGAATTTGGCATTCAATTCTCTCCGGTTATTGGCAGGCTTCGCAATCAGGATCTAGTATGGAGCAAGCTTTAGGCTCTTCAACTAATTTCACCGCGTTTAACGAGCCATCGGTTATAGTGGATTTCTCAGCATTACTTGCTCCTAAACTGCGGAGGTAATAAGTGGTTTTTAAGCCGATCATCCAAGCATGCATATACAACTGATCTAACTTCTTACCGGAAGGCTGTGCCATGTAAATGTTAAGGGATTGTGCTTGGTCTATCCATTTCTGGCGACGCGAAGCAGCTTCCACTAACCACATGGGATCCATCTCAAAAGAAGTGGCATAACGCTTTTTCAACTCATCAGGAATACGACTAATGGGTTGCACACTACCATTGAAATATTTTAAGTCATTGACCATGACTTCATCCCAAAGGTTTAGCGCTTTTAAATCAGCGACTAAATAAGGATTCACTACGGTAAACTCTCCAGACAAATTCGATTTGACATAGAGGTTTTGGTAAGTAGGCTCTATCGATTGTGACACACCGCAGATATTAGAGATAGTAGCAGTAGGCGCAATAGCCATTACGTTTGAGTTACGCATGCCTTGTGTACGTACTTTTACGCGCAATGTTTCCCAATCTAAAGTTTGCGATTTGTCTTGATCCAAATATTTGCCACGTGCTTGTTGTAACAAATTGATGGAATCGACAGGTAATATCCCCTTACTCCATAAAGAACCTTCGTAACTGGAATAGCTACCGCGTTCTTTCGCTAACTCACAAGAAGCTTCGATGGCATAATAACTGATCAATTCCATAGAAGTATCCGCAAATTGCACAGCTTCTTTGGAGGTGTAATCAATCTTTAATTCATACAAGGCATCTTGGAAGCCCATTAAGCCTAAACCAATGGGGCGATGTTGTAAGTTTGAGTTACGTGCTTGTGGTACAGAATAATAGTTAATATCAATCACGTTATCTAACATACGAATGGCAGTTGTAATAGTGCGTTTTAATTTCTCTTTATCCAACTTGCCTTTTTTAATATGCGCAGGCAAATTCACACTACCTAAGTTACACACCGCAATCTCTTCTTGTGAAGTATTCAAAGTAATCTCTGTACAGAGGTTGGAACTATGAATAACACCGGTATGCTGCTGTGGTGAACGTAAGTTACATGGATCTTTAAAAGTGAGCCATGGATGGCCAGTTTCGAACAGCATGGATAACATTTTACGCCATAACTTCACTGCAGAAAGAGTCTTCGCATTTTTAATGACGCCATTACGAGCTTTAGCTTCACTTTCTAAATACATTTTTTCGA
>SCSO01000411.1 GCA_004297865.1 Legionella sp. | reverse complement strand
CACTAAGTCAGCGTAGTAATCGACGAGTTGGGCTGAATTTAATTCACGCTTTTCGGAAGCCATAGAGTACACACCTTGCTTGTACAATTCGGAAGCGGCAATATCCAAAGAAAAAACAATGTCCTTCCCTAAGTGAAAACCTGCTTTTTCCACCGCTTCGCTTAACAAATCCAAAGCTTGGCGATTGGATTCAATGTTGGGAGCAAAACCGCCTTCATCACCAACGGCTGTATTTAAACCCTGATTTTTCAAAACCGCCTTTAACCCATGAAAAATTTCCGCACCCATACGCAAACCAGTACTAAAATCATTGGCACCTATGGGCATGACCATGAATTCTTGAATATCCACATTATTGTCCGCATGGGCGCCGCCATTGAGAATATTCATCATAGGCACGGGCATCGACATGCGCTCGCCTTGATTTAAATATTGAAATAAAGGTTGTTTAGCATTTAAAGCACTAGCTCGGGCATAGGCTAAAGAGACTGCTAAAATCGCATTGGCACCTAAACGAGATTTATTTTCTGTGCCATCTAACTCACACAATTGCGTATCTAAAGATTCTTGCGCATCGACGGCAAAGCCTGCAAGGGCTTGATTGATGTCTTCATTGACATGCGCTACGGCATTTTGTACACCTTTGCCAAGATAACGACTAGCGTCATGATCTCTTAATTCACAAGCTTCACGACTTCCAGTAGAAGCGCCGGAAGGAACGCTGGCTCTGCCTACTATGCCATTTTTTAAAATCACATCGGCTTCTACGGTAGGATTTCCACGAGAGTCTAAAATTTCACGAGCTTGAATTTTATCAATTTGCATGATGATTCCTAATGATTCACAAGAGTTTAAATATGCACTGCGTTTAAATTGTTTAAAGCGGTGATTAAAGGCAAGAGAGGTAATCCTAATATTGTATCATCCTGACCTTGCACTTCTTTAAATAACCATTTTCCCAGCGTTTCAAACTGATAGGCGCCGCAACTATGATAGGGTTTTTCTTTTTGGAGATAAGCTTCTATGGTTTCTTCTTGCAGTTCATGCATGGTTAGTGTTGCGGTTTCATGATGGGACCATATCACTTGATTGTTTTTGGCAATACATAAACAAGCAATTTGTTGATGGGTTTTGCCACTTAAGAGACGCAAATGCTTGCGAGCAGTGGCATGATTCAAAGGCTTATCTAAAATTTCTTGATCAATCACGCATAATTGATCTGCAGCGATAATAAAAGATTGTGGATGTAATTGACTCACTTCCAGTGCTTTACTTTCAGCTAATACATATCCCAAACTCAGTGGATCATTGGCGTGATTCAATTTAATTGCAGTTTCATCCAAATGAGAAGGCACCACTGTGAAGTCTAAACCTAAGGAACTTAATAACTTAGCTCGTATAGAGGAGCCGGAAGCTAAAATAATAGGTTGTTGTTGCAAAAAATTAGACATAATTGGCTACCGAGGCCATTAGTAAAAAGCCAATAATCACGAAACTAAAATCGCGTAGATTGCAGCAGCGCTCTACCATGACGCAACGCTCTAAGCCATGTAAAGTACCTAAATAAAGAAAAGTCCCGGCTGAAGCAGCGAGTAGGATAGGATCAAAAATAGAATCTGTTTCCAAGCCATGACCAAAATACCAACCTATGTAGATTCCAATGGGCGTCATTAAACTAAAGAGCAAGAAAAAGCACAAACTTTGTTTGGGGGTTAAAGAGCTTTTATTGAGTTGCACTGCAATGGCAAAACTCTCCGCCCATTTGTGAGTAATGATCGCAAGGAAGAGCATGACTATCATGGAGTTATAATGAGCTAGACCTAAAGCAGCGCCTAACATGATCGAGTGAATCGAGAGCATGGCCCATGCTAAAAGGGCGAAAGCAGGGTGTTCTGCATGGTGGTGATGGTATAGTTCTTTACCTAAATGTTCGAACCATAAAAACACCAGAAATACGGCGCCGGTGATGATAAAAGCGAAGGGGTAGTGATAACCCATGTGTTTAAATAACTCACTGGCTTCGGGCAACATATGTAATAAGGCAGCGCCTAAGAAAACCCCAGTCGCTAAGGTTTCCCCAATAGGAAAATCGACGTGCTCATCTGTGTGCAAACGTTTTTTAAAGGGATACCAGCCTGCACAGAGGATAACGATAAAAATGATAAAACCAAATAGTAATTTTAAACTGGTAGCTGAGACCATGAAATTATCCTGCATCAAAATGTGTATATTATTTTCACAAGCTTGATTTAGCAAGCTTTATTTATTACTTAATGGTGTACCACTTCATGAAGACTAAAGAGACGGACTTCTTCTATATCAGTTTCTAGTTTCATGGCAACCATGACGCGATCATGTAATTCTTTCCATTGATTAAATTCTTCGGAACAGGCGATATCCAGATTAATTTTCCCATCGAGATAATGCACATTCCAAAATAAAATTTGCGGAAAATCAATATGGACTTCATTGAGCAATTGCTCTTGTATCACTTGGCGTGTGGGTAAATGCAAAGAAGGAGAACTGATTTCATCGTCTTCTGGATCCACATGCACAATGACATCTTTTACCTGCGCAATTTGATCCACCAAAATATTATGGACATGTTGCGCAATATAGTGTCCTTCAGACACTGATATTCTAGGAGAAACTTGAATGTGGACGTCAATGTACACATCGCCTCCCATAAAACGGGTGCGCAGCTGATGAATCTTACGTACGCCACCTACTTCTTGAATCACCTGCTCAATTTCCGTGAGTAATTCTGCATCCACTGCAGTGTCTACTAATTCTCTCACGCTACGCCAGCCATAATCGCAACCCATCTTAATAATGATTATCCCTACAATGATTGCAGCAATGGCGTCGAGGTAAACAAATCCAGCCAAACTACCAATCAAACCCAGGAGAACAACTAATGAAGAAGCCGCATCGGAGCGATGGTGCCAGGCGTTGGCAATAATCAATAGCGATTGGATTTTTTTACCGACGTAACGAGTGTAATGATAAAGAATTTCATTGGCTACGATGGAGATGCAAATGACCGGTAAAGAAAGCCAATTGGGCATTGTGTGATCGCCCTTTAGCAATTCATCAATTGAATCCCAAGCAATGGCTGCACCGGCGAGAATTAATAAAAGAGAAAGGAATAAGGTAGCTGCTGTTTCTATACGTTGATGCCCGTAAGGATGAGTATCATCTGCATCTAAGCTGCCGTATTTGGAGGCAAAGAGAACCATGACGTCAGTAATCAAATCAGAAAAGGAATGTACACCATCGGCAACCAATGCGTGAGAATGAAATAAATACCCGCCAATTAATTTGATAAAACCGAGTAAGGCATTCACAACGGCACCAATAATGGTTACCTTTTTGGCTTGCCAATAGCGGTCATTTTGAACCATGCTTAACCTTTCTTTTTTAACCTTTATTCAAGACCTAATCATATCATTTAAGTCAGTAAAAATTATACTTTTCTTTTTTGTCTTCTTCAGCAAGAGCAAATTGGTGAGTTCTGAAGCACACCTGAAAGCTGGCTGGTTTTACAGG
>SCSO01000037.1 GCA_004297865.1 Legionella sp. | reverse complement strand
ATTATCATGATTCACAGTAAAAGGAGCCACACTATAACTTAAGGGGCTAATAAATAACTCAGGTGATTCCCAATCACGAATAAAGGCGACGTTGATATAGCCATTGCCTTGGAAATCCGCGGGAACATGAATTTTCTGCACTGAGTTAGTCGTCTCGGTTTTAAACCACTGAGTGGCATAGACCTTGTCACGCTCAATAGTAATTAATCCAGAACCGGTATAGGGTGCGGTGATTTGGATTTCTATATCTTCATCAGCTAGATATTCTTCTTTATTAAGCTTGATAGATAATTCAGCATTTTTTGCTAAAGGTGATTGACTAGCACCCACTATGCTAAATTTCAATTGGCTTAATACCGTATCATCCTTACCTAACACTACTAAAGAATAATCACCAATTTCTTTAGAGGGCAATGTGTAGTCCACGCCATTTTCACTAAGGCTTAAAGGAGTAGTGCTTACTATGGAAGATTGTATGATGGATTGATATTGGTAAGTTCCATCGTCTTTTTTCACTAAGGTCGTGACCGGCCGTAAGGATATCAGTTGTATACGCAGGTCGCTGACAGCTTCTTTGGACAATTGCGGATCGATAGCAATGAAGTTTACCTTGCGCTCACTATTTTGTTTAATGAATGATAAATCGCCATCGGCCTTATAACCAATGAAGTAGGGGAGAGGGCTAATTAAAGCTTTGGTCTGGCTGGTCACACTACGTCCACCCTCCGCCTCAAAACCTTCGGCAAAGAAAGTCAATTGATAAGTGGCTTTTTCAAAGCGGTCCAGGTTCAGTTCAAATACTGCCTCGCCTTTATCGTTAGTTTTCACATCGGTTAAGGTTTCAGTGAACACTTTAGCTGGTTTTTTAGGATCGTTTAACGGGTCAGCAAAAACGTAATCAGGATAATCACTAAATTCAATTTGTTGCGGTGTTAACAAAATACGCGCACTAATACGGCGGTTAGTGGCGGGAGCGCCATATAAGTTCCACAAACCTACTTGGGCTTTAAGACCGGTTGGAGCACTCCAACCATCGGCTGGTTTGGGTTCTAAACTAGTACTAATACGCATTCTATCCGGTAAAAATTCTGAAACGCGTACGGTGGTAGAACCTAAAAAGTTTTGTGGGGCATTATCCTTCACTAAATAAAGGTTGACCATGTACTGTCCAGTCGGTGAGGTGCTGGTGGTCGTAAAATCTAAATCCATGTAACCGGTGCTGTCTAAAGTAAATTTCTCATCCTTCACTGTGACGCCACGGGAATCGATAACGGATGCTTGCAAAGGCAAACCCGCTGGTTGTGCTTGAGCAAAGGCTTGTTTAATGATCATCCCAATATGTACAGTATCTCCTGGACGGTAAATTCCGCGATCAGAGAATAGATAAGCACTGAGACTCTGTGCATCTTGTTGATTGGTATACATCCCATAAATGTCGAATTTAGAAAAATTCAAATTACGATTTTCATTGCGATAGGGAATAAACGAAACATCATTATTCATGGCGGCAATGTAGGCAGTAGGTTCACGATCTTCAACAAAATCTTTCAATGTTGGGAAGTTAGCTCGACCTTGATCATCGGTTAAACGAGATAAGATAGGTAAGCCGTTTTTGCCTAATACGGTAACATTTGCTCCAGCTATGGGTGTGCCTTGAGTAATGGATTGCACAAAGACATCATGGCTACCATCATTATTATCTTTGACTAACATTCCCATATCAGTAATTAAGATTAAACGACTGGCTTTTACATCTAAAGGTGCGTTATTAGTGACATCCCAACCTGTAGCTTCTAATAAAAACAGCCCTTGAGGTCCGGACGTGTTCGTATCAGTAGTGAGATATTTTGCTAAATCTAAAGCAGTGTACTGTTGTTTAGTTAAATCTGAGGCATCGAATTGTTGCACTTCAGAAGTAATTTGACTGATGTTTTGTTGGTTAAATGAGGGATTAATAAAATAAGGGTTATTAAAGTCACCTTGAGTTTGGGTGACTAATTGATTGAGGTTGTTCGGTAAAACGCGAGCAAAATTAAATTTGACTGCAGGTAAACCTCGAATCAATACAGACAGTTTTTTCTCTCCACTTAAAGCTAAAAGTGAGCCTTTGTGTAAGAAAGAGATTTCTTTGGGTAATTCTGGGACTGGGATAACCGCGGTGTAATCGGTATTGAGTTTAAAATCCCCCTGGCCTTGCAAGCCCTTATCGACTTTCACATAGATATAACGGGGAGTTTGCGCAGAAAATTTGAAACTATGTAGTGTGGCATAGTTATGTTCGGTAGCGATGGCTTGTTTGCCTAACGGCGTTGCCAAAGCCAAGATGTTATCAGTAACTTCCCCTGGGTTTTGCCATTGGTAATTAGGCTTGACTGGCTCGCCGGCAGTTGCTGGATAATCCGTCGGTAATAAATAAAAATGCACCGATTTATTGAAATCGGCTTCATTAACACCTAAAGAGGTTTCCACGCTTAAGACTTGTTCCGGGCGGTCCTTATCATTACGTACAATGGATGCATTCGCATTAACTACTTTAAGAAAATTGCTGGAATCTGGAATGAGTAAATTTTTACTGACATCCTCTTTTAAATGCCCAGAACCAGTAGAAGAGGTAACGTCTTTATTTAAGTTTAATAGTAAATAACGGGCTACGTCTTTGATCTTAATGATCTCAGAATGCAAATAGGCCACACGTTTATGGGTGTCATAAGTATAGGTAAAGGTCAGGGGCTCAGCGCTAAGATTAAGATTACCCTTCTTTAAAGATTCAAACATTAAACGCGTATGTTTTTCTAAGCTTTCGGTATTCACAGGAAAATTGAACTGTATAGTAGCTACGGCATTGCGTGTCTCAGCATTCACTGGATCCTGATAAAACTTAAACTCTGTGATAGTGGCTTGAAAAGGTTTGGTACTAAAGCGGTATTCATAGCTTTCCATGGGCTTGTTGGCCGCAAAAAAATCTTTAGCGAATTTAATCGTAAACTCTTGGTCTGCGGGCCAATCTTCAGAAGGTGCAAATACCAATTGGTTGTCGCCATTCCAATGCCATTCTCCTGGAATATTAGGACTTAATTCCACGCCTTCTGTTACTACTTTATTGACCATGCTTAAAGGGGCTACAGGTTGTGCTAAAAAGCCATCTGCATTTTTATAGCCAAAGTCTAAGATGAGATAATTAGGATAAAGGGTTTCTTCATTAGGGGTAATATCAGGTGGATTAAAAGAAGCGGTGATGTATTCTGGCTTAGGGAGATGCTTATACCAATAAGCGCCGTAAACTCCAGCTAAACAGATCAGCAAAAGTAGAGAGATAGCGGCTCCAAAGGCTTTAGGTGATTCTTTTGCTTTATTGATCCAAGGAGGGCTTTGCCAATTCACTTTACCAAAAAGTGCGCTGAATACTGAGCAAATTGAAGACAAAACGTTCTTTTTCATAGTGTTTCCTAATTAATAATCCTGAAGTGGACTTTAGGGTCGAGATAGTTACAAAATAATTAAACAATTTAAAGCAAAAATTGGTTATAATTTAATCTTTTTGATGCATAATATCAATATGAAAAAATTATTTAAGACTATAAGCATAATCTTACTTACGCTCTTTGTCAGTGGCCTATTGATATTATTTTTTTCACCCACCCCAGAATTACTTTCTGATGTTAATTTTTCCAAAGCGGTTTACGACGATCAACATCAATTATTGCGCATGACTTTGAGTAAGGATGAGAAATTCCGACTGTATACCCCCTTATCAAAAATCTCTAAAGAATTAGTAGAAGCTACCTTATTGCAGGAAGACCAGTATTTTTATTCCCATTATGGAGTGAACCCTATCGCTTTAGGAAAAGCCTTATGGCAAACCTATGGTGTCAAGACACGTCGGGTAGGGGCGTCGACCATTAGTATGCAATTGGCCCGAATTCGCTTTGGCATTAACTCAAGACAAGTCAGTGGTAAGCTTTGGCAAATACTAAGAGCTATCCAAATTGAGATGCATTACAGTAAAAAGCAGATTTTAGAAGCTTATCTTAATTTAGCGCCTTATGGTGGTAATATTGAAGGAGTAGGGGCGGCCAGTTTAGTGTACTTTAATAAATCAGTAGATAGAATAAGCTTGCCAGAGGCTTTAACCTTAAGCATCATCCCGCAAAATCCGGGAAAGAGGACTCCGCAAAATCACAATCTAAAACACATTAGAAACCATCTTTTTGCTCGTTGGTTAGTGAAACATCCAGAAGACGGCAATAAAAAAGTGATGTTTGATTTACCCTTGGTCATGCATACCTTAAAAGACTTACCTTTCAAAGTTCCGCATTTTACCCAACAGGTCTTACATGATGCTTCAATTACTAAACAAAGTATCGATACCAGTTTGGATTCCCGTACGCAAATTATCGTTGAACGTATCACTAAGCATTATTTAGCTCGAAAAAAAATGGTCGGGGTTTTTAATGCCGCGGTTTTATTGGTGGATACGCGAGATCTTAGCGTAAAAGCGCAAATGGGGTCGGCCGATTTTTTTAATAAGCAAATCAGTGGGCAGATTAATGGTATTGAGACCAAGCGCTCACCAGGCTCTACTTTAAAACCGTTTATCTACGGACTCGCTTTGGATCAGGGTTTGATTCATCCCAATACGGTTTTAAAAGATGTGCCGCATAGTTTTAATGGTTATAACCCGGAAAATTTTGATTATGAGTTTATGGGGCCGATTAAAGCCAAGGATGCTTTAGTGTTGAGCCGAAATATTC
>SCSO01000410.1 GCA_004297865.1 Legionella sp. | reverse complement strand
ATAGTGTGGCTCCTTTTACTGTGAATCATGATAATCATGATATTAAAATTGATTTAACCACTGCAAAGGTAGCACGTCCGGGCGAATCATTTACTATTGATTACCATACCGATAAGCCTGGCAAAATTATTGTTTTTGCCGTGGATGAAGGGATTTTACAAGTGGGCAATTATGACACGCCGGATCCTTTATCGTTCTTCTTCCAAAAAAGAGCTTTGGAAGTGTTAACTCAGCAAACAGTCGATCAAATTCTGCCTAAATTTATTCAAGACCGCGAACTGTCTGCGGTTGGTGGCGACGGTGGTGAAGAAGAATTGGCTGCGCGACTTAATCCTTTCAAACGGAAAACGGATTTACCGGTGGTTTTCTGGTCAGGTATTCAAGATACCGATACCTCCAGTCGCCAATTGACTTATAAAATTCCTGATTATTTCAATGGTGCATTGCGAGTAATGGCAGTGGCTGTTTCTACTGACTCAGTAGGTTCACAAGACACTACTGCGGAAATTCGCGGTGACTTTATTATTAGCCCTAATGTTCCTACTTTCGTTGCCCCTGGTGATACTTTTGAAATTACAGCGAGTATCGCCAACAACGTGAAAGGTTCAGGTGAACAAGCGCAAGTGACTGTAGAATTAATGGCCTCGCCTGAAATTGAAATTGTCGGCAAAGCACAACAAACCCTCGCTATTAGTGAAGGACGTGAACAAAGCGTACGTTATCAATTACGTGCTAAATCTGCATTGGGTGCAGCCAAGGTTAGCTTTAAAGCCAGTGCTGGGGATAAATCTGCCGCAATGGATGCAACATTAAGTGTACGCCCTGCCAACCCTTACATGACTTCAGTTGAAAGTGGCAAATCACAAGAAGCGAAGAAATCTTTGGAACTCTTGCAAACTTTATATCCTGAACATCGTCAGGTTGATGCCACTATGTCGACGAGTCCATTGATTTTGGTCTTTGGCTTACAACGTTATTTAGACAACTTCCCTTATGGTTGTACTGAGCAATTGACTTCTAAGGCTATGCCTTTATTAGCGATGAATAGCCAATCTTGGTTTGCCAAAGACAGCAATCAAATTACTGAAAAAGTAAACAATACGATTCAACAACTCAGCCAGCGACAAATGTCCAATGGTGGTTTTAGTTATTGGCCAGGCTTAGGTGATAACTCTGGAAATCAATTTGCCTCGGTTTATGCAATGCATTTCCTCACCGAAGCGCGTGCGCAAGGTCTTGCAGTTCCAGGTAATCTTTTCTACAGCGGAATTAATTATCTTAAAGATCTGGCTGCACAAAACGTGAGTGATATGGATAGCGCGAGAATTCAAGCGTATGCGATTTATGTTCTGACGCGTAATGAATTAGTGACTACCAACTATCTTGCGAATTTGCAGTTGTTTTTACAAAAAGATAAAGACAATGCATGGCAAAAAGATATTACCGGCGCCTATATTGCGGCCTCTTATCAGATGTTGAAGAGTTATGATGAAGCCAATCAATTAATTAGCCAATATAAACCTAAAGATAAGCAAGTCTTTACCGACTTTTACAATACGGATACTTCAAATGCTCAGTACTTGTATTTAGTCGCTAAACACTTCCCTAATCGTTTGGATCAGGTGGGTGATAAATTATTGATGCAATTGGTTGATTCACTTAATAATGATGAAATTAATACTGTGCTTGCTGGTTACACCAGTCTTGCCTTAGGTGCTTATCAGCAATCTAACCCTGCTGGCAACACGCCTGCATTGTCCATGAGTAAGACTAACTTACAAGGACAAGAAGTGGGTATCCCCGCAACCAGTGGGAATTACCAACAGGTAGATTTAGATACACAAGTCAAACAGGTGAATTTTATCAATCCTGATAAACAAAGTTATTTTTATCAATTGGTACAGGCTGGTTTTGATAAGAGTGCAGCCACGGAATCCTTAAAACAAGGCATGGAAATTGTTAGGGAATATCGTGATGCTAAAGGGAATGTGGTGAAAAGCACGACCTTAGGTACTGAGATAGAAGTTCACATCCAAATCCGCGCCTTAGATAATACTTATCTCACCAACATCGCGATTGAGGATCTTTTACCAGGAGGATTTGAAGTTGTTCGAGATTCAGTGAAAGCAGATACTATGGAATATGCGGATGCACGTGAAGATCGGGTGAATTTCTTTGGTGTTGTGGATTCATCAGCGAAAGAGATAGTCTATAAGATTAAAGCAGTGAACACTGGAACCTACACAGTACCCCCAGCTTTTGCAGAGTCTATGTACAATCCCACGACTAAAGCACGTGGGGTATCGGGAGAAATAACGGTTACAGCGGACGATTAGAATGTTGGGTCACGACCCAACCTCTGAATTTCTTCAAGGGAGGAGTCGGACCATCCATACTATGTGAATTATGTCCCTATAGCGAATGATATGTTGTGCAGGATTGTCTCCAAAGGTAAAATAGCTCACCCTATATTGAGAGGTGAGCATTATGTCAGGCATTTTAGTAAGTATTCTTATGGGTTCTAAATCCGATTGGACTCTTATGGAAGAAACCAGCCGTGTTTTAGAAAAATTAACAATTCCTCACGAAGCCAGAGCTTTATCTGCACATCGAACTCCTGATGCTTTATTTGAATATATTAAGTCCGCAGAACAACGCGGTGTTGAAGTATTTATTGCCGCGGCCGGTGGCGCAGCACATCTACCTGGTGTGGTTGCTGCTAAGACCAGTCTACCGGTACTGGGTGTACCTATTCCTTCTTCAACGTTTACAAATGGTCTTGATGCCCTACTTTCTATTGTGCAAATGCCAGCGGGGATTCCGGTTGGAACTTTAGCCGTGGGTAAACCAGGTGCGATAAATGCGGCCTTACTCGCTGCACGCTTTTTAGGTAATCATTACCCTGAATACAGACAAGCAGTGGAAAGATATTTGGCAGAGCAAGCCCAAACAGTGATTGAAAATTCGGTGTTGAAATAGTGATGTGTGTGTTGGGTCATGACCCAACACACATTTATAAAAGCCGTAAACGTGCCCAGTTTTTATATTGTGCAATATTCAAAGATGGGCACGAAAAAAAGATTAGGCCGTAACCACATACACGTTAGAACCGTAGCCTGTATTAGACGAAGTACAGGATCATCTCCACATTGTAGACTCAACCACCAGGCTTTACCTGCGAATCGTTTTGCAGCTCCGCCCCTTTCATTTCACGCAATTCTTTTTTAACCGAGGTAGTGCTCTCTAGACCTCTTTCCGTGACAGGATAATTTCCAAGAGGTTCGAAATCCTTTTCAAATTCTTCAATCTCTTTAAATTCAACAATCTCTTCATGCTCAGCATTCTCTTCAGCTTGATTACCTAAATCCCTAAGCATATCCAACATCCCTTCGGTCGATGCGGTAAAATCAGATAGTAGCGGTGCTGACTTAGCCTGTGCATCCAATTCCGTTTTGGGCAAAGGAGTACCCCAAGTGCCGAAGAAAAATTGTGACCAACTCATATTACCATTCTGAGCTGCTTGCAAATTAGGAAACCACACCGATTCACCGCGTAAGGCTGCTGCAATATTTTTAAAGAATGCACGAAAGCTATCTATAAAATGAGTATAGATAACTGCACGCCCCACATAAGCCTCATGAAATTCAGTAGCAACTATGGTGCGTAAAGCCTCTGAATCTTTCATTAATTCTGCAGATTTTAATAAACCAATTATGTCAGCACTTAATTTCTGCTCTGGTAATTCTTTATGAAGCTGTTGTTCAACGATCTGTTTTACTTTCTCTACAATTTTCGCTTGTTCACCCACCTCTCCCGAAACTGGACCTTTATTCACATCTGCAATAACTTTCGCACAACGTGCATCAAGATCGTTTCTCATGGATTTCCAAAGTTCCGCCACTGCTGTCTGATATAAATCCAATTCCTTATTCAATGCTGCTTCTTCAATTGGTGATTGCTCCAAAAGTTTCTGAATATTAGGCCAAGTCTTATTCCAGGCTTTATCCACCTTATCATGATAATCTCTCCATGAGGTCAGGATAAAATCTCTTTGCTGTTGGTTGGCACCACGTAACAAATCGCTAAAACTAGTGAAGAAATTATCTCTCGAAAATTTACGCTTAGCATCCGCTGCATTTAATATGATCAAACGTGACTTTTGCTCTTTTGCATCCATTCTCGTTTGCATACGATGTACATAATCTTCCGTCGCAGTATAAAGTTCCGTAGGCAATACGACCTCACCAAATTGCTTACTTATTTCTTCTGCATTCAAAATCATTTGGGATATTCCAGGCATACCCTGACGCCCAGCACGTCCAATGATTTGCCAAAAGTCCCGATATCTTGGTAAGAAGTTCACTAACACTTTTAAACCCATTGCTCTTGCATCAGGACCATGAAGAGGGATATCGGTACCACGACCTAACATAGGAGTTGAAATGGTAATAGAACCTGACTGCCCTGCAATTTTATCTACATGATGCGCTTCATCGACATCTGTTCCAGCATGAATTTTCTTCAGCATGCTTCTTTCAGATTCTGTTAAAGAGTTTTCAAGAAATGCATGAAGTTTATCGACTGCAGTTATGTCTTTACATATAAGCAAAACAGGTTGATTATTTTTTAAAGATTCCCTTACGGAAGCCAAGATATTTTGTTGTTGTGCCAATTCATTTTTAGTCAGCGCTATAGGTAAATCCACACGCTTTTGGCCTTTATGTCTAGGCATTTCCACAAAAGCCATCTTTTGTGTAGATGTGCCGTACAAAACTGCAGCTTCTGCTTTTTCCTGAACCGAACCAGCAGTTCCGGTTATCGCCATAACTTCTCCTTCGTGATAATCATCAAGGAAGGTTTTACTGGTGGTCGAATAAACAATTTGCTTTTCTGAATCAATATGAAATTCATTTTTAATTCCTTGCAGATCCCGGGCTAATTTAGGATCTTCCGATTTCCCAGGATTTCTTTTTTCAAAATTCAAGCGAGCGTGCAAACATTGATGCACACCAAAGGAGTATTTGGCAGAAGTGCTAGAACGATCTCCTGCAACCAATAAAGCCTGTGCAGAAATAACGGGAACACCTTTAGCAAGAATAGTCTTTTCGTCTGCAAGAACAAAATGTTCCTTGTATTTCATTTTGAAAGCAATTTGAGCTGCAGTTTGCCATGCCTCAATTTGCTCTTGGGATAATTCTTCTAAGCGTTTATAATCCGCTTCGGTAATTGAAATTTGATTAGATTTTAAATTTTTATCCGTAATTCTATTCTTAGCAAAAATCAAAAATCGCTCGTTACAAAGATCCGCATCATTCGTGAAGAGTTTATCCCCATGATTATCATTATAGATAAACTCCACCATGAGTTCATAAACCCAGGGCATGTCTCTTATTAAAGGATCGGCTTGCGTTGAGTAATTATAACGGGTATTGGTTGAATCAAACGTTAGACTATCTTTTTCATCGAGCATCAGCGCACGTTTTGTAGGATCTTTATCAATAACCAAATCCTCTTTTCCTTCACTACGTGCTTTATTACGGAAGAGACTTAAATTGGCGCCATCAGAAAAGTTAATGCCCTTAAGACGATATTCTTCCGCAGGGCTTTGCGCATAAATCATATTGGTTTGCGCGCCTAACACTTTAAAAAAGGCACGGAATTGTAAATAATCGCGGGTGGCTAAGGCTAAATCTTTGGTGACGAAATCAACGGTATTGCCCATTACATATTGACAGGCAATTCCCAGCATCATAATACGAGTTTTACCTTCACCAGTACCGGTTTCGCTGGTTACATGCTGGCCTGTTTTCAGCAGAGAATGCAAAGCTAAGTATTGAGTGGTGTTGAGCTCAAATGAATAGCCATTCTCTATAGGCTCCCCGTTTGGACCCAGGGTCGGCGGCAAGGCCTTGGTCCGATAAAGAAGCTCCGCCATTAAAGGAACGAGAATACTGGCTCTATCAGCTCTAGATAGTTCTTCATTTTTTACGGCATGTATTTTAGTAAGTAACTCTTCCGTTGTGTACTGTTGAACTTTTTTAACTAAAGCATCGAGATTGATCAATTCCCGATCAGCATAATGGACGCCTGTCATCAATTGGACTTGCTTTCTTGCTATTTCTAACTTGAAACCATTATTCTTTGTATCGCGGATGACGGGTTGTTTATTCCATTTGAGATAATCATCTTGCTTAAAAATGCTGGATATTGATCTGGTATCTTTAGCTTTTTGCCACCATTTTTCGGCCAAATCGAGAGTAGGATACGGCGCTCTAGCAAATAATTGTTCAAGATATTTACTGTAGGCCTTTCCATATCTGGGATCACTACTACGTTCAATAAGTTGCTCCACCTCTGCTAAGGAAAATGGCTTTTTATTATCTAGCATGATGGAAATGACATTCAGTATTTGTTTTTTGGCATAAAGAGATAAATTTGGATACTTAGCGAAATTGAGTGTGAAGCCTTCAGCTTGAATTGTTTTACCTTGAAATAGAGCCAATAACTGCTGGTAGGTGTATTTACTTTTTTCCCCACCCTCACCAAAATGCTCACAAAGACTGATGACTAAATCCTGATCTTTGAGCGGTAAAAGTTCTTTTTTCAAATCATTAAGATGAGCTAATACTTGGACAATTTGTGGAACATTTTTATCAGGGTTATAGGATACTAAGTGCTGTACCAGATTTAAGAGCATCTTTTTAGCGGTAGGATAAGCTTGCACTAGATCCCGAACATCATTAAATGTTTGTCTTACATTGTAGGCATAGCTCTGAGTTTGAGTAATTTGTTGGTTTAATTGAGTCATTGCATTTGCAGAGAGCTTATAATCCAAAGGCACCTCCGTGCTTTCGGTATAACTTTCCAATTCAGGTACTGCTGGTGGCGCAGTCCAAAAACTTCGTAGATAGCCCCAACCTTTTTGCAAATAACTTTGCGATTCGCCCACTTTAGGACGAGTTTTTGCGACCGTAATAATTTTTGTGGATTCTCCTCTTTCAAGAGTTCCTGCAATATCATTAAGTTCCTGGGTAAATGAAGAATCCGGGAAGTGTTGTGCTGCTATTTCTTTTCTTAGCTCATTAAGGGTTATTTTTATAGTTGCAATATCTAAAGGATCACTAGCAATGGCTTGCTGATAAAGACCCAAGGCTATATTCAACTGAGGATAGAGATTATTTTGAAATTCGTTGGCTTGGGCATGCAGAATTAATTCTTGCATCACCGGAAGCACATCTAATTCTTTTAATACCTCCACCTCTTGATCATGTATGGGTTCTAGAGCATCTCTTAAAAACACAATGACTTTATTCATTAAATCTTGCACTGGAGGAGTGATTTTATTTGCTCTTGCGATAAAGGAATTTAATCGTCCCAAATGTTGTGGTTTTAATAAATCTAAAAAGATTTCATAACTGCTTAAGGAGGTATCTAAAATACGATCATCAGCTAATAAATTAAGCAACCCCTTGTCTAATCGATTAATGCGAATTAATTGTGTTAATAACTTATCCCTACTTTCTTCGCTTGCACCATCAAATTGCTTCAATATCTTGTATATTTTATCAATAGAGTCTTTTTCCTTAAATTCTCTATTAATTTGTAATTGCAAGTTAGGCGAAGGATCCCCTGCTCTTTGTGATTTAATATAATTTGGTGGGAAAACCGCGGCGAAAGACTCTTCTAGAAGATCGAGAAGTTTGGGTGAAATAAAACCATTTAAATATTTACTCGCATTTATAGCACCCTCTATTTGTTC
>SCSO01000409.1 GCA_004297865.1 Legionella sp. | reverse complement strand
GACGTCAAGACATAAAATTCTTGTAAGATATATTTCTTGAATATTGTAGCGGGTTTTCAAACCCGCTACAATATTCAAGAAATATATCTTACAAGAATTTTATGTCTTGACGTCCTATTATGATCAAAGAATAATCGTGCCACCGACTTCAATCCTTAATTTGCTAAGATTTATAATTGAATATATGAAAGAAACTATCGAAAAGTATCAGATTTACATTTATTTTGTAACCATCCTAATTGCAGCTTTACTAACATTTGTTGTGCCAGGAACTACGAAACTTGAGTATCTCATAAATCCTACCCTGGCATTCATGTTATTCGTAACCTTTCTACAAGTCCCATTGATTGAGCTAAAAAATACTTTTAGTAATGGGAAATTCATTTTTATACTTTTTCTAACAAATTTTGTTTTTATTCCGATACTTGTATGGGTCCTTATACAAATCATGCCCTTAGACCCTTTAGTAAAACTCGGTATAGTATTTGTACTTGTAACACCTTGTATTGATTATGTGGTTACCTTCGCGCATTTAGGTCGAGCTAATGCGCCTCTTTTATTGGCAACCACACCGATTCTTTTGATTGCTCAAATTGTACTTTTACCTATTTACCTCAATTTATTTTTTGGTAATGATGCCGCAAAATTAGTACATCTTAGACCGTTTTTAGATGCTTTCATTTGGTTAATTGTAGTACCCCTTACCTTCGCTGGTATATTACAATTAGCTTCTAAAAAAAGTGTATATGTTACCCAAATTTCAAATACACTTAGTTTGTTACCCGTACCTGCAACTTCACTTGTATTATTTATTGTTATAATTGCTGTTTTGCCTCAGATAGGACCAGCCATTGATACAGTATACAAAATCATTCCAATTTATATAGTTTATGCAATAGCTGCGCCTCTTATCGGTTGGTATTTAAGCTCTCTATTTCATCTCGATGTTCCTTCCAAACGGGCTATTGCATTTAGTGCAGGCACGAGAAACTCTCTTGTTATACTTCCTCTTGCTATGGCTGTTCCTAATGCCCTTCCAGTGATACCAGCCGTTGTTATTACACAAACACTTATTGAGCTTTTTAGCGAACTTTTTTATGTCTGGGGAATAGCAAAACTTGGTTCAGGTGAACAGTTCTAAACAAATAACTTATTTTTTCCTATACAGAGTCTGTTATTGAAAATCAGTGACACCTAGTTTATGCAAAATAATCTCTTGATTTACTACCGCTACAAGTAACTTGGAATGAAATGTGAAGATAATAATAAACGAAGAAGCAAAAACAATACTTAATGCTTTGAAAGACTCAATTAACCAGCTTTTGGGATTTCAAGACGATACACCTAGAATAAACTACGGCCCATGTGGCGTATTCGCTCAATTGTTTTTTGAGGCATGGAATATGCGCCTTTCTGCTAAAGTACATATTTGCTTTGTGATGACCCTATCGAGAGAAGAATGTTATCACATCGTTATTCGCTTGCCTGATGGTCAACTATATGACGGGGGCATTGGATTGCATTCAGATGAGGCCTATAGCCCTGATTATGTAATTGATGACATGCTTGTTTATAATCACAAGACTTTGGATAAATGGGCTTATGGCCTTGAGCGTACTTATCCAAGATTTTGTCCTAATTTTGATAAAAGTAAAATCGATGGGTTAATAAACCATCACCTAGAATTATTAGTCAAATTAGAACGATTAAGTTCAAAATAAACTATGTTTCAAAATACTGCTTCCATACTACTATTGCTTCCAAAATACTTTAATGAATCCACTCAATCTTATAGAGTTTGTATGTCAATGGGATAAGATACACTTCGTGTATGTTTGAAGTGTTTCAAAAACATTAGTATAAAAGAACATGCAACTAAAATAAAAATCAACAATGAAGGTGAAGATGGTATGTCTGTATTTTTAACTAGTAATAAAGAGAGCAAGGGTGCTAACCCAGCCGATAAACTTGCCGCAGTTGAATACAGGACTGATAATACTGTGCACCGCAATTTAATAGGAAACAATTCAGCTAATATTACAGGGACAGTTGCGTAATAAGCACCTGCTGGTATGGCGATTAATGCTTGGCTTAAAACCAATTGGTTAAAATCCCCATATGACAATAAATAAAAAAATGGTTGTGATAGGATTAAAAAGCCTATGCTTGCTGCTATGACAATTTTTTCCCGATTGACTCTATCAGATAATCTTCCGACAAGAGGAAATACACCTAAAAGTACAACTAAAGAAATAATATTTGAAATAATAATTTGATGATCAGTGAAGCTTCCGTAAATATGAGCCTGCATTGGACCATAAATATATATTTGAAAAGTCGTTGTGACACCCAGACTGCTAAGAATAAAAACATATAAAGATTTTAATTTATCTACTTTAATAAATTGGAATGACTCTTTAAATAGATTTCCGAATTTCGGCTTGGGTTTATCTGAATAATATAGAATATATTCCATACTTTCTGGTATAAACATTCGTATATAAAGACCTATAGATGATCCCAACAATGCAAACACAAACGGAACTCGCCAAATAGCCCACTCTAGTTCAGGGTAATTCTCATTCAAGTGAGTAACCGCTAATGCTACTATTGAAGCGACCATCATCCCTGACATGGCTCCAAACGAAGCCCAGCTACCAGAAAATCCTTTATTAGATGCATCTGCATTTTCTACGAGATATGTAGACGAGTTTAGATATTCAGCACCACAACAAAAACTTTGAATAATCCGTAAAAGTAACAAAATAAATAAAGAAGCGATACCTATAGAGCTATGTGGTGGAACAAAGCCAATTAAGGTTGTAGCTACTCCCATGCTTAAGATCGAGGCTGAGAGAATAATTTTTCTGCCATAAATATCTGATAACAATCCCATTACTACAGCACCAATTGGTCTTGCCAGATAACCAGCAAAAAATGTCAAAAATACTAAAATTAAGCCTTTTGAAGCATCACCAATAAGGTATTTGGCTAGGTACATAGATAATAGGCCACATATTGCCATGTCAAAGCATTCAATTAGGTTACCCAATATTCCTGCTAAAATGATTCGTGTTTGATGCTTCATAATAATCAAACCTTATTTTGCAATGCTGTCATTGTTGTTAGCGAGTCTTTATTCTCGATTCGGTCCAAGAATAAAAAACCATCCAAGTGATCAATTTCGTGCTGTAGAATCCTGGCCTCTAATCCCGTTGCCTGTTTGCAAATTAGATTCCCTTCTATATCAAAACCGGAATATTCAATATCCATCGCTCTAGGGACTTCGCCCATGGTTTCCTCTACATTCAAACAACCTTCATAACCTGTCTGTTTTTCTTCTGACAATATTTTAAATGATGGGTTAATTAATGCAGTATCTGGTATCGCCACTTCAATTTTTCTCCGTTTGGTATATAAGGAGCTGAATACGATAACTCGTTTACTGATGCCTATCTGAGGAGCAGCAACACCAACAGCACCTTTATTTTCCATAACGGAAAACATATCTTTAATTAACTCTTTTAACCATTCACTTCCAAATTCAGATTGCGAAATTGGCTCTGCTATTTGTCTTAGAATGGGGTCGTCTTTATCAAGAAGTTTTTTCATAGTTCACCTGATTATTAATTACTAACTCTAAATGGGGTTTGAACTTATATATTTTTTGTTGATTTGGTAAGGGAATAACTTTGATTATTTCTTGTAGACAGAATTTACCCATTGCCAATAGTGCTTGATGCTTGTTTAGCATTTCCTCATCCATTTTTTGATTACAGTGTTTGAGACCAAAGCAGAATACCGCTCTATA
>SCSO01000408.1 GCA_004297865.1 Legionella sp. | reverse complement strand
TCGTCTTTTTACTTAAAAGGCCATCCTTAAGTTTGTAAGGGGTCACACTATTTACGCCTAATATATTAATCTTGTCATTTATAAAATGCGCTTCAAGCTCAGGAGAGACATAGCGTCTGTAGTTCTTAAAGGGGTTAATAAGTCGCTCATAAAAATCGTAAAGAGGAATATCATGATTACCTGGAACTACTAAAGCCGGAGGTAATTGCTTTAAAAAATCCTGAAATAGTAGGTATTGCCCAGGAAGAGCTCTTTGGGTCACATCGCCCGAAATGATGACTCTTTCTGGCTGTAATTGCCTTAAGTCCTGGAGGAAAGGATCAATAATCGCTTGTTCATGCATCCCAAAATGCAGATCTGATATTTGAATTATGCGCATGATGCTTTCGTTAAAAGAGTAAGTGATTGGGGTAAACTTTGATAATGTAATGGTGTTTTAACTTTCATCGTATCCCCATCCAAAGAGATATTCATTTCCTGATGATCTTGAAAATGTAGCTCAAGGGGGGCAGTGCATTTGTGAACTTCAAAATCATTGTTCTTATTAAATAACCCTTTAATTATTTTTAAAATTTTCAAGGTCCCTGATTTGTAAAAATAAAGGCCTAAACAGGATTCTTGGAAATTATCTCTTTTAATAGTAATAGGAAATTCATAAGTATAAACATTATTGCTAACCATTAAAAATGAAGTCCGTAACTTAAGATTTAGACGTTTAGTTTTACTTTTAATTTCAACTTTATATGCCTTATGTTTACGAAATCCCTCGATCAAGCTGGGTATATAACTAAGCCATTTATTGTAACTTTTACTGTAGTGATCTCGTTTATCCGCAAATTTGGGGTAAAAACCTATGGAGGAATTATTTACAAAAATCAAACCATTGACTTCCGCTAAATCTATTTGCTGAGTGCATTTTTCTTTAACGGCGGCAATAAGTTCTTCTACGGTTTGGGGTAAATCGAGTTCTTTGGCAAAATGATTTAAAGTGCCTAAGGGAAGAACGCCCATCACCTTGGTTGTTTTTGCGCAATATTGCGCAGCGGTGCGAATGGTGCCATCACCGCCGCCAATTAATAAGGTATTATGATTTTTAAGGCAATTTTCTAAAGTGGTTTCGAGCTCGTCTGATTCTACTTCGTAGAGTTGAAAGGGAATATTAGCCTCACGTAGGGCATCTAAATATTGACTCCCTTGGGTAGCATTTTTTGCATGATTATTAATGACGATAGCTAATTCATTCATTTTGTTTAATCAACCGTTTGTTTTCTTGTTGACTAATGTCATTGATCTCCCGGTTTAAGGTGTAACTTAATAAGGTCCGGATGAGAACAATACTTGCGACAATTCCCACTGAGTAATAATCGGGGGTAGTGGTGGTGCCAATCAAATCGGCAGCAACGATAAACTCTAGGCCTAAGGTTAAAACTCTACCTAAATTGAGCCTAATTTTATTGATATCCAGCTCATCATCAGACGTTTTTTTTAAAAAAGGGTATGAAATATAACGATATAAGGCGACCACCACACCAAAGAAAATAACCAGCACGCCACAAAATGAGATAGTGTGTTGAATGTATAACAACATGACATGCAAATCGAGGGCAGGCATTATTTTCTCAATCCTTGAGCTTCGTAGTTTAAATTTAGCATAAATTTTGTATTTTCAGGATTTTAATTGGATATTTCCCCCGCAATCGGGTAGTATTCGCTTTTCGCTGTATATAGAACCGATTTAGTACTATATTTATACTATAAGATAATGATTCAGTTAACTGATCTGTCCTAAGTTCCGTCTTTAATTAAGACTTAATTGGTACTAGATTATTCAGTTTGGGGGTGTTATGCTGCGCATCAGCAAATTGGCCGATTATGGGACTGTTGTTATGGTTCATCTTGCCAAACATGGGCAAGAATTATGTAATGCACGGGATATAGCCTTACATACCCATCTCAGTGTTCCGACGGTAAGTAAAATTTTAAAACGCTTAACAAGCGCAGGTTTATTAACTTCGGTGCGAGGTGTAGCCGGAGGTTATCGTTTGCAGCGACCTGCCAATGAAATATCCGTGTCGCAAATTATTTTTGCTCTAGAAGAGCATCGCGGATTTACCGAATGCAGTTTGCAACCTAACGAGTGCTCCTTACAAGGAGTTTGTACGATTCAGGGAAATTGGCGGCTCATTAGTCACGCCATTGAAACCGCGCTCGAAAGTGTGAGTTTAGAGGCATTTGCCAAACCAACGCTACAGGCGCGTGATGTAGAGCGTGTGCGGCAATTAGCAAGTGGAGTGAGTCGTGGCTAAAAGCAGTGAGCAAATCAATTCTCTGCTCGATAGAGAATATCAACACGGTTTTATAACCGACATTGAAGTGGAAACCTTTCCGCCGGGTTTAAATGAGGATGTCATTCGTCGTTTATCCGCCATCAAAGGTGAGCCAGAATTTCTTCTGGAATGGCGTTTACAAGCCTACAGGCATTGGCTAACCATGCCTCACCCAGAGTGGTCGAGCGTGCATTATCCACCCATTGATTATAATAATATTTCCTATTATTCCGCGCCTAAAAGTAAAAAGGACGCGCCTAAAAGTTTAGATGAAGTCGATCCAGAATTATTACGCACGTATGAAAAATTAGGCATTCCTTTGCGCGAACAGGAAATGTTGGCGGGAGTAGCCGTCGATGCAGTTTTTGATAGCGTGTCAGTAGCTACCACATTTAAAGCAAAACTAGCAGAAAAAGGCGTTATTTTTTGTCCTTTTTCAGAAGCTGTACATCAATATCCCGAATTACTCATGAAGTATCTGGGTTCAGTGGTCCCTTACCGCGATAACTTCTATGCAGCGCTGAATTCTGCAGTCTTTAGTGACGGTTCTTTTGTCTATATTCCTAAAGGAGTACGTTGCCCCATGGAATTATCGACATATTTCCGTATTAATGCGGCTTCCACAGGACAATTTGAACGTACTTTAATCGTAGCTGATTGCGATAGCTATGTTTCTTACTTAGAAGGTTGTACCGCGCCCATGCGTGATGAAAATCAATTGCAC
>SCSO01000407.1 GCA_004297865.1 Legionella sp. | reverse complement strand
TTGCAAAAACACCCAAGGCAACCAACCTTTTTGTATGACTGAAATCACATGAGGCGCTAAAATGAATAAGCAGAGTGCAAAAGCACTAATGAAATGAATTAAATAATCTCTTTTAAAATGAAAACATAAATAACCAAATAATAAAAATAAAATAATAGCCGACTCATATTTGGCCAGCAAAGCCGCTGCGGAAAGAGCGCCAACAATCAGCCAATCTTGCAGCTTATTCTTGCGCAAACAGAGATCAAAAAAATAACAGAGCATGACCCAAAAGGGGAGCATGATGGTGTTTTGATTGTATTGAAACACATAATAGATTAAATAAAACACTGAGAAGGAAGACAAAATACAAGCCACTAAAGCATCTTGAGCAGCTAAATATTGTTTTGCGAGTTTATAAATAAACCATAGACTAAGTGATAAACAGCAAGCACTAGCGCTATAGGTTGCTAAATTAACGTTGCCAAGCAACATGTCCATTAGTTTAATAAACCAGGTACCTAAAGGAGGATGACGATTGTAACTCCACTCCCAAGTGTGTCCCCAAGCTATATTTTGTGCGGAATCGGGAAAAATACTGGGGTAAAGTAAGCAAGGCACTAAGATGTAAATAAAGGCAAAAGCTAAAATATAAAGAGTTGCTAATTGATCGACGTTTAATCTTTGCAGAGCAAGGTTTATTTTGAATTGTTTTAAAGCGTGTATGTTAGTAAATGCCATTTATACTAAATCACTTTAATCAGTAGGGTTGTTAACAGACCATAATAATACTATGGTCTGCGATTATTGACTTACTATAAATGAGTTTACTGGTCTGTGTAAATCAATGGTTATTGTATCCTAAAGGGTTGAGCTGCATCGTCAAAGGGGTGTGTGGGGTATTTAAAGGGGCAGGCGGTTTTAGGTTGGCTAGATGCTCTTTAAATGAGGTGGTTAGTTCATGGTGAACATTTAATTTATTAGCATGCGAATTTTTAAGCTCTTCTATGGTTACTTTGGCATCTTTAATCCGTTTCGCGTCATCCACATTGTCGGGTAAATCCAGCTTTAATTGACTTACTGTAACCAGATAATTGTTTAGAGCTGCTGGCGGTTGTCCATGTTTGACAAACTCTTCTGCTATTAAAGAATAAGCCCAGAAACTATTTATATTAAAAGTCAGTTGGGTTTTATTGTCTTGTAGTAAGGTATTTACTTTTGCAAAATCACCATGGCGGGCGTAGGCAAGCATGCGTTCTTGTAGGGATAATTTCTCAGCCACTTGTAATAACTTTTGAGGGTCAATTTTTACGTCACTGATTACTGGTTCCAAACCTAATTTCATAGCACAAACATTGACTGCGCGAATGTTGGCTGGTGAAAAATAGGCGTGAGTTATATTCACAAAAAGATCTAAATCGAATTCCTTTTCTGTATTTAAGTTATTAAACAGTTCGGTGGTGTATTTTCCTGTGTCATGTTTAATGGCACTACCTATTTTAAATTGCCAATCACCTTTGTCATCCTTAAAGAATAGAATATTTTCATAACCTAAGGCATCTAAGATGATATCCGTTTTTTTATAGAAATCTCGATAATGGACTAGAAATTCAATCATGACTGCTCTAAGCGATGGATCTTGATCGAGGCGTTGCAGAATAGCGCCAATTCTTGCATCAATTATTTTATAATCATTCAGATTAAAATCTACGTTGGATGAGGTTTTAGAAAGGAGTGCTTTATTTACATTGATAAATAAATCTCGATGACGCTCGGTTAAATAAGGATCAAGTTCAGCCGGTTCTATTTTAAAATCGAATTTTACTTTGGATTTAAAGCAAGGTTCATATGGGACTAGGGATAAAGCAGCAGAATGCGACTCCTTTTTTCCTGGAAGTAAAATTGGATAAGTGATGTGTTGTTCACGGATGCAACGTTGTTTGCCTTCTTGGTCGAAACAATCATATAAAATAGCGTATTTTTTCTCTAATTCTTCGAGTTCTTGAGGATTAGGATTATGCTTCATTACTTTAATTACATACGGTGCATCGGGAAAACGGTAGAGGATATGAGTGCCGCCTTCTGCAATACGGGTAGCTTGGGTTAGATCTATAGCACCGGATTGGGTTTTGGGGGCTGATTCGAGTTGGGCAGGTAAAGGCATGACAAATTTCTCGACAATTGGGTTTGAGCAGATGTGTATAATTTAACATTCTATTTGGTTTTATTTTGCGCAAATCTGTTTTTTTACGGTTTTTTTACAGAACGGATTAGATTGGGGTGATCCA
Source organism: Legionella sp. (assembly GCA_004297865.1). GTDB lineage: Bacteria > Pseudomonadota > Gammaproteobacteria > Legionellales > Legionellaceae > Legionella. Next base: position 3,188 of record SCSO01000407.1, on the reverse strand, counting down.
ACAACAATCTTGTGCGGTGATGAGATGGTTATGTTGGGTCGTGAACCAACCTACTTATACGGTTTTTTTTCGTGTCCGAACCGAAACCCCCTCGTTACTCCTTGATCTAATTCAAATACTCCACTAACATTTCCACCCCAATTAATCGAGTTTTAAATGAAAAAAATAACCCTAATTTTGTCTGTAATCGCTATCTTATGGACAAACATCAGTTTCGCCTACCCAATAGGCAACCCTTTTCCCCCTTTTCGAATTGCGGGAAACTTATACTATGTAGGTACTGATGATCTAGCCAGTTACTTAGTAGTAACCCCCAAAGGAAACATTCTTATCAATAGTGATATGGAAGCCAATGTCCCTATGATTAAAAAGAGTATCGAACAATTAGGGTTTAAATTCAGTGATACCAAAATTTTATTGATAAGCCATGCGCATTTGGATCACGCCGGAGGTAGCCAATTAATCAAGCAGGAAACTCAGGCAAAATATCTAGTCATGGCGCAAGACGTTGCGGAAATAGAGTCCGGTGGTAAATCGGATTTTCATTATGCTGATGATCCAAGTATGTATTTTACACAAACCAAAGTGGATAAAATTCTCCATGATGGTGATCAAGTCAAATTAGGTGGCGCGGTGTTAACCGCACACTTAACTGCTGGTCATACCAAGGGATGTACGAGCTGGAGCATGCAAGTTGTAGATAAGGGCAAACCCTATGAAGTTGTTTTAGTAGGAAGTCTTAATGTTAATCCTGGTTATAAACTGGTTAACAATACCACTTATCCGCATATTGCCGAAGACTATGAACAGGCGATAAAAGTGCTTAAGTCGCTGCCTTGTGATATTTTCATAGGCGCACACGCGATGTATTTTGATCTCGAGAAAAAATATGCAGCAATGAACAAAAGTAAAACTAATCCATTTATTGATCCTCAAGGCTATAAAAACCACCTGGCGCAAAAGGAAAAAGAATTTTACGACGAGTTACAAAAACAAAAAGGAAGTTAAATCATGTCCTTTATTCCATTATCCGATTGTGGTTCGACTCCTTTTGAACGTCTTTTAGGCCATGCCCCAAACATTTTAGATCAATGGGGCAAGCTGGAAATGGTTTTCTTTCAAAGCTCAACGTTTAGCGCCGACTTTCTAGAACAAGTCAGACGAGCTTTAGCTTTCCACAATCAATGCCAATATTGTATGGCAAAAGCTGGACCACCTTTAGAAAATCCTGAGGAAATTAGACTTGCAGAAGCCCTAAGATTTGCTAATCAATTTGCCATCTCTCATGATTCTATAGATCAGTCAGAAATAGCACGCTTAAAACAGTATTTTTCCGAAGCGGAATTAGTTGAGCTCATTGCCTTTAGTAGCTTTATTTCAGCTTCACAAAAAATGGGAGCGGTATTGGGATTGGAAGCTGCTTCACAATACGATCAAGCGGACTAGGATTTATGTGTAGTGGGAGAAGGGAAAGTTCTTAATGCTTTTCTTAAATCTTTAAACAATTGCTTCGTTTCCTTTTTGACTTCTCTACTTTCTTTTTGGGAAGAGCGTAAACGCAATTGTTCATAATGATACAAAAACGAAGAGAGCCTCGGCGCTAATGACGGCGTAGTTTTAATCAAATAACGACATTGTTGCTTTAAGGTAGCTGAAGGTGGGGTAGGGACGTTAAAGCGGCGGAATTCTTTTTGTAATAAATGATATTCCGTTAATAAGGGATCTAGGGTTAATTTTTGTCGCCAATAATACCAAAACCCCATGCACAACATAAAAAATAGTAAACAGGCAATAGAAGCTTGCAGTAATTGTTCCATTTTCCATGAGCCTAAACCAAGATTTTCCAATAATTCCGTTTGCGCTTCTTGATTATAAAATAATAACCAGCGCTCGGTAAAAAAGCGCAGAGATTCCATAAATAATCGAGCTCTGCTTAAAAAACCTAAGTTAGCCATATCGGTTTCATTGCCCTGATATGCACTGCGATTTTCTAAAGCTTTAATATCTTGATCTATTCGTTCTTCAGCAATGAACAAAGTTGGATCAAAATGTTGCCAACCCTGGCCTGCTAACCAATATTCCACCCAAGCATGTGCTTCATTTTGTTGTATAGTTAAATAATGCGCCAAAGGATTCCATTCACCGCCCTGATATCCTCCCACAACTCGTGCCGGAATACCCACTTCTCTTAAAATCACCGTGATTGCACTGGCATAATGTTCGCAATATCCTTTTTGAGTATCAAACCAAAATTCATCCATAGCGTGGGGTGAATTCAAAACAGGAGGGGTTAGGGTATACCAATAGGCCTGTTGATGTAGATAATTTTGCAAATAACGAATAAATGCCTGGGGATCTTGCTGTTGTTGAATAAATTGTTCTTTGGACCAGGCTTTTAAACGCGGATTATAAGCTCTGGGTAATTGAGTGGTTTGTTTTCTTTCGGTTTCACTTAAAAAAGGAGACTGCAAATTAGCTGAGGCTGTCAGTCCATAAGCAAAACGTTGTGTAATGATTTCATTGTTCTTTCTAATTAAACCAAAATTTGGAGAAAAAAGCAGACTTGGCTGCCCTTTGCTTGGTGTGTCTAAGTAAAATAACCATTTGGTTTGATGTGGTTCTAAGATAATTTCATAATCTGGCGTTGCATCATTAGCTAAAAGAGGTAAAGCCGTAAAATTAGAGTCATCATTCCAAATCACGCTCCAACTTTTTCCATCATAGAAACTTAAAATTAAACCCCGCCAATAGCCATGCAATACTGGCGCACCCTTAAAGGTAATGCGCATAGCAATGCTATCATCACTAAATAATTGGGTGACTGAACCAGGTCGCATTCTATCACTAAATCCCGTTTTGCTTTGCGCTAATGAAGGCATCTGCCATAAAGGATCGGCTAGTCGGGGAAAGAGATAAAAAAGCATAACACTAAGGGGTAAGGCAATGAGTACTTGCTTGATGCTTCTAGAACCTATTTGACTTAATGAAACAGAAGGTGCGGCTATGCGCAACATTAAGGATAAATTCGCGATGATGGCGATAAAGAGATAAACAATGATCCAAAGATCTTGATTGAGCAACAGAGCGGAAAAAATTAAATAATAGTTACACAAGATTAATACTTTAATATCGCGCAAATTATGAATTTCTATACTTTTTAAGCCAACGAAAACCAGGAGAAAGCCAAT
>SCSO01000406.1 GCA_004297865.1 Legionella sp. | reverse complement strand
TAGTCGTTATTCTGCACATGCCCCTGATTCTGAAGGCTATGTTCATTATTCAGAGGAAGAAAACAGGATTTGGACTATTTTATTTGAGCGACAAATGAAATTGTTGCCTGGTCGTGCTTGTGATGAATTTTTGACCGGTTTACAAGCCCTAGAAATTACTGCTAAGGGTATTCCGCAACTTCCTGAAGTGAGCCAACGTTTAAAAGCTACAACTGGCTGGCAGGTTAGCCCAGTCGCGGCCTTAATTTCTGCACGGGAGTTTTTTGAATTGCTGGCACAAAAAAAATTTCCAGCAGCGACGTTCATTCGCACTGAGGAAGAGCTGGATTATGTAAAAGAGCCTGATATTTTTCATGAGCTGTTTGGCCATTGTCCTATGCTTAACGATCCTGTGTATGCTGATTTTGTTCATGACTACGCTTGTAAAGTGCTAAGCTTTCCTGAATCGGATTGGGCGCTTCTACAAAGGATGTTTTGGTTTACAGTAGAATTTGGTTTAATTAAAACCGCTCGAGGTTTACGCGCTTATGGTGGCGGCATTTTATCTTCGACTAAAGAGACCGTCTATTCCGTAGAGAGTGAGATACCCCTTCGCGTACTTTTTGATCCCGTCGTGGCGTTTAGAACACCTTATCGTATTGATAAATTACAGCCTATTTATTTTGTCATTGATGACTATCAGGTTCTCTATGATTTTGTTCTATCTGATATTGGAAAGATTTTAGAACGGGTAAGAGAATTGGGTGAATTTCCTCCTTTATTTATGATAGATCCCGATAATCCCAACATTCATATTCGTGCATGTTGATTAGCAAAACGATATTTATATTGTAAACACTGAGCAGTCTTGTTAACATCGACCAACTCGGTTTGTTCTATTGACTATTAAGTCAAGGAGCATCAATTTGATTAAAGTTTTAATTGTTGATGATCACGCATTAGTTAGAATGGGCATTCGCCGGTTATTGGAAGATATGTCGGATGTTGAAGTGATAGCTGATGCAGAAAGCGGTGAGCAGGCTTTAGCTTTAGTTAAGTCTCATAATCCAGATGTCATCCTCCTAGATATGAAAATGCCTGGCATTGATGGCTGGGAAGTTACTCGTCGTTTAAAAAAATCTAATCCTCATATTAAAGTCATTGCCGTTACCGCTATGTGTTCCGATCCTTTACCCACTCGAGTTTTGCAATTAGGCGCTATGGGTTATTTAACTAAAGAATCTGGCGCTGAAGAAATGGCTGCCGCGATACGTAAAGTAGCTAAAGGTGAAAAATATTTAAGTGCGGAAATTGCGCAAAAAATGGCAATAAATAGTTTGCAGGAAAGCCAAGATTCTCCTTTTGATTTATTATCCGAACGTGAAATGCAAGTGATGCTGATGATCACTAGTGGTATGAGTGTGCAAGACATAGCGGATAGATTGTTTTTAAGTAGTAAAACGATAAATGGTTATCGTTATCGCATGTTTGAAAAGTTAGCGATCAAAAATGATGTAGAGCTAACCTACTTAGCGATGAAACACCGAATCATTGAGCATCCAGCTGATATTACGCAAGACGATTAATCTCCTTTAATATGAAAAAAAATGCGATTTCCGACGAATTAAGTCAATTTCTTACCAAGCTGCCTGCTGATCCAGGTATTTACAAAATGCTGGATGCAGAAGGCACTATTTTGTATGTAGGAAAAGCAGCTAATCTTAAAAAGCGAGTCACTAGTTATTTTACAAAACAAAATAGCGGGGTAAAAACGCAGTCTTTAGTGAGTCAAATTAAATCCATTCAAATTTCGGTGACTCGCAGTGAAACAGAAGCTTTGCTTTTAGAAAGCAATCTCATCAAATCCTTAAGACCTAAATACAATATTTTATTGCGTGATGATAAATCCTATCCTTACATTCATATTTCCAAACATCCTGATTTTCCTCGTATAGAAATCTATCGGGCAAAGAAAAAACCGTCTTCCGGAGATTATTTTGGCCCTTATCCCAGCAGCATTGCCGCTCGAGAAACCCTATTAGTTATTCAGAAAGTTTTTAAAATTCGTAATTGCCGCGATAGTTATTTCAATGCACGTACACGACCTTGCTTGCAATATCAAATTAAACGTTGCACAGCGCCATGCGTCGATTACATTAATCGAGAAGAGTATCAACGCGCAGTACAAGATGCGATTCGTTTTCTGCAAGGCAAGTCTTCTATCCTACTGGAAGAATTGACCACTAAAATGCAACAGGCCGTTACGCAGTTAAAATTTGAAGAGGCAGCCACACTTCGCGATCAAATTAAACATTTACGTTTAGTACAAGAACAACAAGGCATGATGCAATTACGCGGTGATGCAGATGCCATTGCTATTGAAGCAAGTCCTGGCTTTGCTTGCGTGCAATGTGTCACCATTCGCGATGGTCAGGTTCTTAATAACCGTCATTTCTTTCCCGAAGTACCAAAAAAAGATTTGCATGAACATTCGGATAATGAACAATTATGGCAAGATACTTTTGAAGCTTTCATTGGATTTTATTATTTAGATAATCCCGAACGTATTCCTGAGCTCATTCTCTCTCATCATCCCTTAAATGATCATCAAGCTTTAGAGCAAGCTTTAACACAATTACGGGGTAAACCTTGTAAAATTCAAGTGAATCCGCGAGGAGGCAAAACACGTTGGTTGGATTTTGCTAAAAATAATTTGCGTATTTCGGTAATGGAATACAGCAATAAACATACTACTATCCGCTCTAGATATGCCGCATTGGAGGAGGTATTAGGTTTATCACAACCCATAGCCCGCATGGAATGTTTTGATATTAGTCATACCCAAGGTTCTTCTACTATCGCGTCTTGTGTGGTTTTTGATGAACAAGGGCCCTGCAATAGTGAATACCGACGTTTTAATATAGAGGGAATTACCCCAGGTGATGACTATGCGGCGATGGAGCAAGCGCTTACCCGCCGCTTTAAACGATTGATTGAAGCACAATCATTACCGGATTTACTCATTATTGACGGGGGTAAAGGACAAATTACCGTGGCGAAGCGAGTGCTTAATAACTTAAACGTAAGTAGTGTGACGGTATTAGGTATAGCCAAAGGTCCTTCTCGCAAGGCGGGTTGGGAAAAATTGATTGTAGCCAAAGAAGAACGAGAATTTACTTTACCCGAAGATTCTAAAGCTTTGCATTTATTGCAACACATTCGTGATGAAGCTCATCGCTTTGCAATTACCGCTCATCGGAAAAAACGACAAAAGGTAGGTCTTGAATCCAGTTTAGAAAGTATTGAGGGCGTTGGTGCTAAACGTCGGCAAGCTTTATTGCATCGCTTTGGTGGATTAAGGGAATTAGCGAAAGCACCATTTGAGGAAATTGCTAAAGTGCCGGGGATTAGTGAGCATTTAGCGAAGAGGATTTATGAATATTTTCATTCGGAGTTATGAGTTTTTGTAGGTTAGATCGCGACCCAACCTCAACCTACGGGTGTTTTTTCAAAAACTCTTCCAGTTCTTCTATCTTCAACGGCTTGCAATAATAATACCCTTGAGCATACTGCCCACCAATTGATTTAATAATTTCATTTTGTTCTTCTGTTTCAATCCCTTTTTGAATGACAGTTAAATACAATTCTTTAGCCAATTGAATAATGCCTTTTAACAGTAAACGATGTTTAGTACTTTTTTCTGTGCCCAAGAGTAACAATTGATCTAATTTAATGTAATCGATAGGTAGAGCTAATAGTTTAGGGATAGACACTTGCGGACTACCAAAATTATCCAAACCAATATTCAATCCGATATTGTGAAGTTTTCTTAGGTTCTTCGCCAATTGTTGGAAATGTGGGGCAAGTATACGTTCGGAAATATCTAAAATAATGCGATCGCGACTGATATTGTATTGGGTCAAACTATCACAAAAGGTATCCAGAAAACGAGCATCATTCAACTGGCTTAAAGAAATATTGATAGACAATTTTGTGGTTTTATTCAAACCGTGAATTTTAGAGAAATCTTTCAATGCTTGCTCGATTAACCACTGGCTAATAAGATGTATGGAGCCAGTTTGTTCAGCAATGCCAATAAATTCATTTGGTAAAATAAGACCTTGCTTGGGATGAACCCAGCGCAACAACGCTTCAATGCCGATGACTTTATTAGTATGCATGTCATAGAAAGGTTGATAGTCCACGTACAATTGATTTTTGGATGCGGCTTGTTTCAGTTCTTTACGAATCACTTCAATACGTTTGTCTTGAACAACATGAAAATATTTGGAGTAAATGCTGTAGCTGTTTTTTCCTTCTTTTTTCGCTTGATACATAGCTACATCGGAATGTTTTAGTAGTTCTCCAAGGATAAGACCATCCCTAGGGTAAAAGGAGATTCCAATACTAGCGGTGATTTTCATACGATATTCACCAAATTGGAAAGAGCGAGCTAAAACACCGATCATTTTTTCTGCAACCATGACCGCTGAATTTGTATTGGAATTATTAAGCACCACTATAAACTCATCACCACCTAGACGGGCGATGAAATCATCTTTGCGTAAACAACGAGCCATGCGTTTGGTCGCTGCTTTTAACAATAGGTCACCAATAGGATGTCCTAAAGTGTCATTGATAATTTTAAAATCATCTAAGTCTATTAAAAGGAGGGCTAATTCTTTACCCTCAAGCAAGTGATCTTGAATTTTTTGTTGAAGGTATTCTTCAAAATATTGTCGATTGGCGATTTGGGTAAGTGCATCAAATCGGGCCATGCTCATCATGTTTTGTTGAGTTGATTTTAGCTGACTAATGTCGGTACCGTAGATATTGACCTGATTGAAATCCGGTATCCAAATTAAACTGAATAAATACGTTGTATTATCAACTTCCATTTCTAGACGCACCGGCTTTTTGTGTTTTGTAGCCTTAGTGGCTTCTTGAAGAAGGTTTTTGGGTAAGCTGGAATATTGATTTAACCAGATTTGTAAAATATTTTTCCCTTGAGTATTAGCAAAAATAACCTCGCCAGTGGGAAGAATACGTATAATAGGATTGGGATCTTGTTCAGCAATACTCGCTAAAAATTGTAGTTTTCTCTGACTCAGTAAACGTTCAATTTCTAAGTTAATTCGTCCCAAAAAAAGACGAAATAAGGCATCATAACGCGCAGTTTTTTTGAATTTGCGTTCGGTTAGCAGGCTAAATAAGCCTACGACTTCATTTTCTGCATCGAGCAGGGGACCACCCCAATAGGTGTCAAGGTTATTTTTATTTAAAAAATCATCTTTGGGAAATTTTTGTTGGACTTTATTAAACGATAAAATGGTTTTTTTATCATAGACCTCTTCACAAGGCGAATTGAATAAAGAGTAGCTAAGATTTTCTTTTTTTTGTCCTTTATGAAAATAACTCAAGGTATGAACCATTTGTTTAGTATCAACCAGACTTACTGACGCATGGTCTGCTTCAAAGACCTCGCTGACTAATTCCAGTATGGCATCAATAATAGCGATGATATTGTCATGATGGATTATTTTCGCCAAAGACCACAATATCCATTCGGTCATTTTTTCTGGTAAGCGATCAATAATACGTGCATAAAATAAAGGTTTATCGGCAATTATGAGCCTATTAATGACGAGATTAAGGGCAAGAATCGGTTTCTCATTGATAAATTCCATCCAATTCAGTTGTTCGGAGCTATTTTGCTCGTTTTTTACACTTTTACGCGCTTTTATCCATTGCCGACGTTGAGAATAGGAGTTTAACTTGAAAAATTTTGATAAGGGTTGTTGCAGCATTTTCTTAGGGGTTTTAGCAAACATCTGAGCTGCGTACTCATTTACAGCAACAATAATACCATCCTCATCAAACAATAAGATACCGTCCTTAGCATCCCTTAATAAATTCTCAATAGATTCAGTTAATTGAGTGGGTATTAAGTTGGCGGGAGGAGTAGTCGCTTTCTTGTTTTTTCGGATCCCCATAATTTTTTTTTAAAAATAAGTACTTATATAAATATAGCAATAATTTTGATTATTTTGTGGAAAGTCTAAACCTTTTTAAGAAATGACCGAAAAAGATCATGAGAAAAATGAATTTTTACAAATTTAAGCACGATTCTTGCATATAAGAATGAAAATAAGAAAGGAATGGGGGTCAGCATGAAAAATGCACTAATGGCAATAGTCATGATGTTAGCAATGACTGCTCAAAACGCGTGGAGTTATTACGGCACAGCCTTATGTGGCTTTCCTCAATACGATTGTATCAAGGTCACTTCAGGTCAATCTTGGGAAAAATTATTCCCAGATCCCGTTCAACGAGACATCGTTCAACGGGTGAATCGTACTTATAATTCCCTTTGGGCCGGAAGAGAAATCGCAATTCCTAAAAACTTAGCCTACGTCAACACCAATGATGTTTCACCTTTTCCCGTCAAAATGGAAGGGGAAACCGAAAAACAAATCATTGTGGATCAAGATAACTTAGCTTGGGCGGCATATGATGAGCAGGGTAATTTAGTGCGTTGGGGGCCTATCTCTTCCGGACGCGATAAATGTTCAGATTCTAACCGTTCATGCCGCACTTTAACGGGGATTTTTAGAGTATTTAGTAAAGAAAACGTGCATTGTAAGTCAGACGTCTTCCCTATCGGTAAAGGCGGCGCCAAAATGCCTTATTGCATGTATTTCCACAAAGGGTTTGCTTTACACGGTTCAGATGATATTCCCGGACAACGCGCAAGCCATGGTTGCGTACGTATGTTTACCCCCGATGCACAATGGTTAAATGAGCATTTTGTCGAATTATCTAGTGAACGCAATAATTTTATGGGTACTAAAGTGACCGTGCGTCCAATAACTGATAGTGAGAAATTATAATGAACAAAATAATAACTACAGTCGTTCCTCTTTCTCTACTGCTTTTAGGTGCTTGGTCTTTACCCTTACACGCGGCTAAGGAAGGCAGCCCTGCAGCTGCTGCAGATCAACGAGAAATAAAAGACAATCATCGTTTTCCTACGGGTTGTCGTCCTGTTGGATACAAAGAAGCCTTAAAAATTATTACTCTTTATCCTGGCAAAGAAGGGGCCTTGCAATCCATGTTTTTCTTCTATAACCAAAGAGCAGAACCAGTTAGCCTTTATCAAATGAATGATAAAATCAGTGCCTATTCTACTCGTTTTAATCATACGATTCGTGGGAATGCCTGGGCAGTTTTAGCGACTGGCGAGCCGGAAGTGAAATTTATTTGCAGTTTGGGTGATGGTAAAAAGGATTATGGTCAAATTCTTGACTGTGCAGAGACTATTAAAATATGCGAATATGTAAATGTTAAGTTTGGTTTAAATAATAAAGGCAATTTTTGGATTGTAGACGGCAATACACGCAACGGAGCTGTGAATGAGGTTGTACGTTACGGCATTATACCTGGAGTATGAGCCTGGTCATGGATAGAGGGGAATCTACATGAAATCTTTAATACCTTGGATGTGCTTAGTGATGGCAACCAGCCAGCAAGTATTTGCCGACGATGATTACCATGCTTACCGCATGGGGAATTATAATAAAGCTTCCGAGCCTTTGTGGAATATGTCGGGGAAAGATCCAGTAGCTGATTATTATTTAGGTCGGCTTTTTCTTTATGGATATGGGCATTTAAAAAACAATGAATTAGCGATTCGTTATTTCACTAAATCTGCGGACAAAGGGTATTTACCTGCTGTGCAGTTAATGGCCAAATATTGTCTTTTCCAAATTAAAAATCCCGAGCAAGCACTCAAATGGTTTAAACAAGCCGCCGCAGCTGGGGATGTGAATGCACAAATGTATGTCGCTGCAGCGTATTTATTCGGTGTAGGTGTAAAACCGAATTCAGATGTGGCAACTAAATATTATATTGATGCGGCAAGAAATGGTAATGCCCTTGCCCAATATGCTTTGGCTAATAGTTTTTTAAACAGCAAACATTCTACTAATAATAAATTAGGTCTAATTTGGCTCAGTAAATCAGCTGCTGCGGGTAATTTGCAAGCTATGACCCAATTAGGTTCTATCTATGTTGAAGGCAAATTAATACCTAAAGATATGGAGAAAGGGTTAGATCTTTTAAACAAAGCAGCAGCACAAAATTTCAGCCCTGCTATGGTGGAATTAGGTCAGGCTGCATTGATTAGTAGTGATTATACTCAAGCGATTGCTTGGTTTAATAAGGCCATCAATCTAAAAAATAATGAAGCTTATTTAGATTTGGCTCATGCTTATTTGCAAGATAAAAGCCCCATTTATGATGCGAATGCGGGTTTTCTATGGACTTTAAAAGCGGCACAAAATGGAGTCTTGGAAGCAAAAAGTGAATTAGCTAACCTGTATCAAAAAGGAATTGGTGTCGCTGCTAACCAAGAACTTGCGACGCAATGGGCTAATCAAGCCAAAGAAGACGCCAAAAATAAAAATAAAACGTCCTCTCTTGCCCAAGCGGCTTTATGGTTAAGTGGTAATACCACTGATCAATTAGATCAAACCATTTATCGCATGAACAGTATCTTAAGCTCATGGCAAAATCCAGCGGTGATACGCGACAATTCTTATAATCAACCCCCTCGATTGGAGCAGGTCTCTCGTCAGGACATCTTTAAACCACAATTTACTTTAACGCAACCTAATGAAGTGCCTATTGATAATTATTATGATGCTCTAGTTAATCTCACTGCAGCTGCTCAAGACAATCAATGGACTTATCCTATTTATCCTTTAAATAGAGATATTGCTGCTATTGAAAAAGCAAATTCCCCTGTGCTTGCGCGACGTGATTTGCATGCTCCTTATGCAGATGCTGATTATTATAATTATGATGATTACTCCAATGCACAATTAATTGACATCTGGACTCCAGGTTGGCAACAACAAGCCAATTACATGGCAGTCTTCAATCAACTCTACTTCAAAGCGCTATTGGGTGATGCTCAATCGCAGTTTGAGATTGGTCAAATGTTTCAATATGGCTTAGGGGTGGGAAGAAACGATCAATCAGCCATCATTTTCTATCAAAATGCCGCTCAACAGCAGCATTTAGGGGCAGAATATAATTTAGGACTCCTAGCTATACAACGCCCACAAGCGGAAACAGATTATCAACAAGGGGTGAACTGGTTGACTGATTCTGCTTTCAAAGGAAACAAAAGATCTCAATACGTTTTAGCTAAACTTTTAAGTCAGGGTAAAAAAGGCCCTGATGGAAAAGACTATATTGTTGCTAATCCTGAACAAGCCCAATCCATGTTGTATTTAGCGGCTGCCAATAATTATGGCCCTGCAGAATATGAATTAGCGGAAAACTTAGCACGTAGTTTCAACAGTGGTTTGAGCGTACAAGTTAAAAAGCAAAAATTAGCCTTGATTCGCCAATTGTATACAGGCGCTGCGCATAAAGGCGTATTACAAGCCTTATTGCCTTTGGCTTTCTTTAATGCCATGGATGCGGATCCACAAAAACAAAAAGCAGCCTTTGCGGTGGCTGAAGAACAAGCACAAACAGGCGATGAAAAAGCGGCTTTGTTATTAGGCCTACTTTATGATCGAGGTATAGGCACAGCAGTAGATCCAGAAAAAGCCATTCAGTGGTATAAGCAGTCTGGACAAAATCCTGTGAGTCAATTCATTTTAGGAACCTACACCACTGAGGGTAAAGGGGTGTCTGAGGACAAAGAAAAAGGAATGGATTTGTTAAATCAAGCCGCTGCAGCGCATTTCGGTTATGCGGACTTCAATTTAGCTGTATTGAAAAAACAAAGTGGCTCAGACTTTTTAACTAATTTAGTCAGTGCTTATAGTTTGGGTAATAGCCATGCGGGCATCGTATTAGCGGATTATTATTTATCCCATGACAATGATGCACAAAAAATGGAAGACGCTAAACAAATCTATGTAGGTCTCGCTGAAAAAGGTGATCAATACGCGCAATTAAAATTGGCTTATATGTTAGATAATGGCTTAGGTGCGCCACAAGATCTAGTAGGAGCACAACGTTGGTATATTGCTTCAGCAGAACAAGGCAATGCTTTAGGCCAATTCTTATTAGCGCAATTTTATCAAGCTGGAGAAAGCAGTGCGCCTGATTATCAGTTAGCTAAAGAATGGTATCAAAAAGCAGCAGGTCAATTGCCTCAAGCGGCTGTGGATTTAGGTTTTATTGATGAAACTGTAGAGGATAATTATAAGGATGCTTTAGCGGCTTACCAACTAGCAGCAGAAAAAGGCGATCAGGTAGGCACATATAATCTCGCGTTAATGTATTTCTATGGCAAAGGGGTTGCTGTTGATTATCAAAAAGCTAAAACACTTTTTGCTGAAGCAGCTAAACATGGTAATTCTGATGCGATGACGCAATTAGCGAATATTTATTTCAATGCCTTAGGCGTTCCACGAGATGTGCAACAGGGATTAGCTCTATACCAAAAAGCAGCGGATCTAGGCAATGCTGCTGCCCTATTTGAGCTAGGTTTATTCTCGGAAACCGGGGCGAATTCTAAACCTAACTATGCTGAGGCAGTGAAGTATTATCAAGACTCTGCAGATAAAGGGAATGAACGGGCAATGCTGGCTTTAGCTAGAATGTATCATCATGGCTTAGGGGTTCCCAAAGATCTGAAAATATCTGCCGACTATTACCAAAAACTGGCCGACAGACAAAACGCTTACGCTCAATATAAATTAGGTACTTTTTATTTAGAAGGCATTGCGGGAGAGCAATCTGTCGATAAAGGTAAACAACTTTTAAAACAAGCCAGTGACAATGGTAATTTGGAAGCTCGCCAAGTGTTGGAAAAAATGAATGCACAAGTCCAAGCACGTCTTAATGCAAAGCAACCTGTTATTGATAACTTTGCTCCATTTGTGATTGGTCGCACTGCTAATTTAATCTATTCGCAAGCGAACATTCTTTTAAACCATGCGGATGATGCTTGGGGTTAATGATTGCGGCAAGAGAACACTTGCCTGTTTAAAGTTTTATTATCACAATAGCCAGTTAAGAATCAGACTCTTAATTGGCTTTTCTTTTTGTCCAATAAGGTATGCCATTCTTAAACCTAATTCACTTTAATGAAAGGACGCGGTAATGAAGACGTATTTTTTATCCTATGTGGTTACTGATCAAAAAGTCGAATCCAATGTGTTTTGGCATAGTTGTGTTTTTCTAAGTGAGATGGATGATGAAAAAAACGAAATAAAAGTGCTTCGAACTTGGAGTTTTTATGGAATCCCATCTACAACCGAAAATAATGCAGTAGTCAAATATTTAAAATCCAAGGTCGGATTAAAGCTGGATTTAGCAGGTAATCATGGATGGTTTACTGAGGAAGTCTATCGCTTTCTAGATTTAGGGGTCGGGATACATGGAGTTAATTTTGAAGTGTCTGAAGCAAATCTTTGGAAAACAGATTCTCTGTTTCAAAACAAAGTAAGAGATCAAATAGCTGCAACCGAAGAAGCAGCGAAAGCTTTAAATTTAAAACCACAAGGTAAATGGAAACGATATCCTTGTGATGATCATTCAGCGGAAATCTTTGAATATGAAAAGAAGAAAGCGAAAGAAGAAGGTAGAGAATCGCGGTTGCAACCTTTCGATTTAAGTCCTTCTTTAGGCTGGACTGGTCCGCATTTTTATGATGCTAGTACCTGTAAATCACAAATTATGGATATTCTTTCCCAAGTGTTGACTGAAAAACAAATTGCAAGATTAACTGTGCATCCGACTATTCCTCGTTGGAGTGGGCCTATGGAAGATTTGTACTGGGAAACTCGAGGTCCTATAGAAGAGCATACAAAAAGTTCTGGTGAAATAGTATTATCTCGAAATGGGACAAATCCTGCTGTGGGACTTTATGCGCTATTACCCTTTCAAGAAGTAGAAGCAAGTCCTGAAATTATAAATCGCTTTCGCATTGAAGAACCTTATTGTGGACAAATCAAAAAGCAGATCAGTCAATTGAAGCAATTAGAATGGTTATTTCGAAATACCAAAATGTCTGAGCCTTTAAAAGGGACTAGAGACCAATTAGTAGAAAAAATTGTGGGATATTCCCGAGCGTTTTTTGATATTTCTCATAAAGCAAATCCACCCTCGGATGAGGAACAATCCTCTTTTGTTTATTCCTTTTTCTATAATTCAGAAACCCCGCAACAGAAGAAATTAAGCGATAAGATTAAGGAAGTCGGGCAGTTTTTAGATTCGCTGTACACTGGAGCGGTAGAACATTGGGATATGAATTGGTTATATCCTTTCAATCAGATAGGTAAAACTCCAACACCAGCGGATGATCCAGTTAAATTGTTGCTTTGTGCTTTACCTAAGGATAAGAAACATAAACTCTGTGAGATATTAGAACGTCACTATTTTGAGCCGCAGCATGAGGCGGAGTCACAAGTTGAGCAAGAAGGTTTTCATATGTAAATAGCAATGAACCGGCTTAGCCGGTTCATTTACTTAGGGTTCATTTATTGGGTATTTAAGACGAAAATGAGGTCTTAGGCAGCCATTGCCTTAACACGAGCAACTAGACGGCTTTTAATGCGAGCGGCTTTATTCTTGTGGATTAAGCCTTTAGCAGAGGCTTTATCAATTACAGGTTGTGCTTTAGTTAAAGCAGTACGAGCAGCTTCTGGGTCACCAGCTTCAACAGCTTTTAGCACATTTTTAACGTAAGTGCGGAACATAGAACGCGCACTGGCATTGTGTTGACGCAATTTTACGTTTTGACGAGCACGTTTGATTGCTGATTTAATATTTGCCACTTAAAACTCTCCAATCATTCAGATTTTACAAAAGTGCTGATCATGCACAATGAGCGGGAATTTGTCAATACGTAAATCAATGAGTTAGGGGATTTAGTCTAACGTAGCCCGTATTAGGCACAGCCATAATACGGGAATTGTGCGCGTTTCTCCCGTATTACGGCTGTGCCTAATACGGGCTACGTCGTTTAGGGGGTCTCTCAATCCTTAAGGGAGTTACATGGCTGTGCTGAATGTTATATGATAAAGGATATTTTTTTACTTTGAATGCTTATGTCAGCGACGGAAATTATGGTACCTAAACGGCAAAGTTTATTGCGTTCTACCACCCTGGTCTCAGTGATGACCTTTATCTCACGAATGATGGGTTTTGTGCGTGATATGGTTTTGGCCAATTTTTTTGGTGCTCAAGCGGGAATGGACGCCTTTTTTGTGGCTTTTCGCATCCCTAATTTCATGCGTAGACTCTTTGCTGAAGGGGCTTTTGCGCAAGCCTTTGTGCCAGTTTTGGCTGAATATCAGAAAACTCGGCCGCCAGATGATGTTCGGGTGTTTATTGCCCGAGTTTCTGGGTATTTGAGCACGGTGCTCTCTATTGTGACAGTAATCGGTATAGCCGCGGCTCCAGTCATTATTTTCCTTTTCGCTCCAGGGTTTAGCCATGATGGCATCCGTACCCAATTAGCTACGGAAATGTTGCGTATTACCTTCCCTTTTTTAATGTTGGTTTCTTTAACGG
Organism: Legionella sp.; assembly: GCA_004297865.1. Taxonomy (GTDB): domain Bacteria; phylum Pseudomonadota; class Gammaproteobacteria; order Legionellales; family Legionellaceae; genus Legionella. The sequence continues at coordinate 3,003 of SCSO01000406.1, read as the reverse complement.
CCATGGCCGGGGCGGTGTTAAATACCTATGGTTATTTTGGTGTGCCTGCCTTTACCCCCGTGATTCTCAACATCAGCATGATTTTAGCGGCCATTTATCTTTGTCCCAATTTGCCCCAACCTGTGGTGGGATTAGCTTGGGGGGTGTTGATCGCAGGTATTGTGCAGTTGCTCTTTCAATTGCCCTTTTTACATCAACGCCGATTGTTGATTAAACCTAGCGTTGTCCGTGGTGATCCCGGGGTCAGCAAGGTGATGAAATTGATGATTCCAGCTTTATTTGGCGTGTCCATTGCCCAGTTGAATCTCATGGTGGATAGCATTTTCGCTTCCTTTTTAAAGGTTGGAAGTGTGTCTTGGTTGTACTATACCGACCGCTTAACGGATTTTCCTTTAGGGGTGTTTGGGGTAGCAATTGCCACCGTGATTTTGCCTCATTTGTCTCGTAAACACTCTGAACAAAGCGCCGAGCTGTATTCTCGCGCCTTAGATTGGGGCTTGCGTTTGATTTTATTGATTGGCATTCCTGCGGGCTTGGGTTTATGTTTCTTTGCTATGCCCTTAATCGCTTCTTGTTTTGCATACGGGAAATTCAATGTTAATGATGTGTTACAAACCCAAAAAAGCTTAATCACTTTGGCCTCCGGAGTACCAGCTTTCATGATGGTTAAGGTTCTTGCCTCCGGTTTTTATGCTCGGCAAGATATTGCCACGCCGGTAAAAGTGGGTGCCTTAGCGATGGTGATCAACACCATTCTTTGTTCCTTACTGATTTGGCACTTTGCCCATGCAGGTTTGACCTTAGCTTCCGCATTAGCCGGTTATGTCAATTGCGGGGTCTTATTGATGATGCTTTTACGTAAAAGAGTATATCAACCCTCTCCTGGTTGGTTAAAGTTTGGTTTGCAACTTTTAGCAGCGAATGTTGCAGTAGTAAGCTATTTAGTCGCAATGAACGGCAGTGTCGAGTATTGGCTAAGCTTCCCAGCAGTACAACGTTTAAGTTTATTAATGGCACATGTCTTAGTCGTCGTTGCGATTTATTTATTGGTATTAGGTTTGACTGGCCTTAGAGTCAAACAATTCCGCGGCCAGATGAAGGAATAATCGTCGTAAAGAGTTAACTTTCTGCTGCAGTTGCTTGTTTAAGCTCTATTTCATGCGTGAAAAGTTCACAACCTTTACTACGATATTCTTTATAACGTAAACGACACTCTTCTTTTTCCGGATCATTATTAGGGACTAATTCCATAACGCGGCGAAATCGGCCATAAAAAGGTAAAACCAGGCTGGTCATATTGAGAAGAATATCACTAAAACCACGAGGTTCTTTTTCATAGCCAATTTGTATGGGAGGAGGGGGTTCTGGGCCCTCTCCTTGGAGATGATGAGGAATAAAGCTGTCATCTCTAAAGGTCCATAATAACTCATCCAGACCTTGTGCATCCTCTTGATTAGCACAATGAACATAGACTTTATGGCCTTTAAGATAAGCCTTTTCCAAAAGACGGCAAGCAACCTCCCAACGTTCGTTGGGTTGGTCGCTACTTAACAAATAAAAATCAACGCGAATTGGCGACATGGCGAATCAATTGAGTTAGTAAAGGAACGGGTCTTCCGGTGGCATTACGTTTTTTGCCGGAAATCCAAGCAGTGCCCGCAATATCTAAATGGGCCCAGCGATATTTTCCAGTGAAACGCGATAAGAAGCAAGCGGCAGTAACACTACTGGCAGTTCTATCAAAGCCGGCGTTGATCATATCCGCCATAGGACTGTCTATAGCATCTTGATAGGCTTCATCTAAAGGCAAACGCCAAATTCTATCTTGGCTTTCTTTAGAGGCTTTTTCTAGTAGTTGAGCTAATTCCTCATCTTGAGTCATATAACCAGAGGCGACATTGCCCAGAGCAACAATAACTCCACCGGTTAGGGTGGCTACGTCGATGACAAATTCGGGATTAAAACGTTCAGCATAGGTCAGCGCATCGGATAAAACCAAACGTCCTTCTGCATCAGTATTAATAATTTCAATGGTTTGCCCCGACATACTATTAATAATGTCGCCGCATTTGACTGCCGCACCACCGGACATGTTTTCGGCACAAGCAATTAAACCCACGACATTAATTGGCAATTGCAAAATGGCACAGGCTTTTAAAGTGCCTAATACACTCGCGGCACCGCACATGTCGTATTTCATTTCATCCATGCCGTTGGCAGGTTTGATCGATAACCCCCCGGAATCGAAGGTAATGCCTTTACCGACGAGCACAATGGGCGCACTATCGCCGGCACCTTTGTATTGCATTTCCACGAAACGTGCTGGTTCATCACTGCCTTGAGCTACGGCAAGTATGGTGTTCATTCCTAATTTACGCATTTCTTCAGGTTCCATGACCTTGCAGGTCAAATTAGGATATTGTTTAGCTAACTGCGCGGCTTGATTACCTAAATAAGTGGGAGTGCAAACATTCGCAGGCATATTCGCCAAGTGGCGGGTGAACTGCACACCTTCGGCAATGGCGTCAGACAGTTTTAAAGTTTGCTCACTCGCACCGGGGAGATAAAAATTTAAGGCTTCTAATTTATGTGCTTTAGGACTTTTCTTTTTAAAATCCAATAACTGATACACTTGATTATTGGCTTGCAGAATCATTTGTTCTAATTGCCAATCAGCACTCTTATCAAGTACTTGTGGTAAACAAATAGTGGCGGAACTCATGCGTTGCTTAAGTAATGATTCCACAATTTCATTCATTCTTTTTAGTAAGAGAATGGGGGTAAACTCGCCTTTTTTACCACATTGAACAATAAGAAGACTATTGCCTACTACATCAGCTTGCCAAATCGCGTCGCCGGGTTCAGTGGCCTTTTGTGCTAATTTTTTTACTAATCCCGTTTGTTCTTTATCCAGTTTCTCGATAAAATCGGGCAGCTCAGTGTCAGAAAAGATACCCAGCACTAAACATTCGCTGGAATCGATTGAAGGTTTTTGTGTCAATC
>SCSO01000405.1 GCA_004297865.1 Legionella sp. | reverse complement strand
AGAAAAGGGAGGCATACGCCTTGGCAAGTAGCCAAGCCAAGCCTTGCTCAAGAAAAAAAAGCAGTCGTGGTGGGTGCTGGGTTAGCTGGATGTTTTACTGCTTATGCTTTAGCAGAACGTGGTTGGCAAGTGATACTTCTTGATCAAGCCCCGCAATTATCACAAGGTGCTTCTGCGAATACTCAAGCGGTCTTATTTCCTAAATTATCCGCTTATCGCTCTCCTTTAACGCAATTTATGCTGTCTTCTTTTCTTTATGCGCATCGTTTTTATACAGCATTATTACAACAATTTGATATAGGCGAATTACAAGGCTCGTTTCTTTTGGCACATACTCAACGTGAAGCTAATGCACAACAAAGTTTATCTGATTGGTTGCAGATATATCCCGAATTAGGTCAGCTAATGACTGCTGCTGAAGGGGCTAAGCAAGTTGGATTACCGATTGCGCAAGATGGTTTATTCATTCCATTCTCTGGTTGGTTAGATATGCCTGCCTTGTGTCAAATTTTAGCGAAGCATCCTCGTATTGAATTGATTTACAATACTTCAGTCCAACAATTAGAGCTAAGGGAGCATTTATGGACTGTTGCGGGAATAAATACTCCTGTGGTAATTCTTTGCAATGGTTATCAAGCCAATACCTTTATTCAAACCGATCATTTACCCATAAAACCTATTCGCGGACAAATGACTAGTATACCCGCAAATGCGCATACTCAAGCTTTAAAGATTCCCCTATGTGGAGAAGGTCATGTTTTGCCTGCAAGAGCAGGGCAGCACCATTTAGGAGCAAGTTATGATTTGGGAATTGCTGAATTAAACTTTAGCACTGCAGATGATGAAACGAATCTTGCAAAATTAAAACAATTGACTCCTGCAGTGTCTTGGGCGAATCAACAAGTATGTGATCATTGGGTAGGGGTTCGTGCTGCTACCCCAGATTATCTTCCTTTGGTGGGGCCAGTGGCTCAAGCCGAACCATTCTCACAACGATTTAAATCCTTAGAGCTGAACGCAAGACGCTGGATAGCTCAACCAGGTGTTTATTATCCTGGTCTGTTTATCTGCGCTGGTTTTGGTTCGCGAGGTTTAACAACTATTCCATTAAGTGCCGAATTTTTGGCTGCACTCATTAATCAAGAAATCACTTGTTTACCAAGAAATTTGATCCAGGCTTTATCTCCCGCGCGGTTTTTACGAAAAAATATTACTCGTGGAATAGGATAATTACATTTATGACTTAAATCATGAATGTTTATCAGGTACAATTTTATCTTTTTAAGATACTGATTCTTTTTAGATTCACAGGAGTGAGCATGAATGCTTCTATGGGAAAGCAATTTAGAACCTTAGTCAAAGAGAATAAACCTTTACAAGTCTTAGGGACTATCAATGCTTATACTGCTATGTTAGCCAAAGCGGCTGGTGGTAAAGCCATTTATTTGTCTGGTGCTGGAGTTGCCAATGCTTCTTATGGTTTACCTGATCTAGGAATGACTAGTCTTGCGAATGTTTTAGAAGATGCCCGTCGTATCACCGAAGCATCTCCTTTGCCTTTATTAGTTGATGTGGATACTGGTTGGGGTCATGCATTTAATATTGCGCGTACGGTTAAGTTAATGGAGCAAACTGGTGTTGCAGCAATTCATATTGAAGATCAGGTTTTAGCGAAACGTTGTGGTCATAGACCTAACAAAGCCATAGTCTCCATGAAAGAAATGGGTGATAGAGTGAAAGCTGCAGTGGATGCGCGAGTGGATCCTGATTTTGTAATCATGGCGCGAACGGATGCTTATGCAGTCGAAGGAATGAGTGCTGCAATTGAGCGCGCGGCTTTGTGCGTGGAATTGGGGGCAGACATGATCTTCCCAGAGGCTATGACTACTTTAGAGGAATATAAAACTTTCTCAAACGCGGTCAAAGTACCTATCCTTGCCAACATTACTGAATTTGGAAAAACCCCTCTGTTTTCTCGTGACGAACTAGCAAAGGCAGGCGTCTCCTTAGTTTTATATCCTTTAAGCGCCTTTAGAACAATGTCGCGCGCCGCTTTGAACACCTATCAAACCATCATTAATCAAGGTACACAAGAATCCTTGATTGGGGCTATGCAGACACGAAATGAGTTGTATGAAATTCTTGGCTATCATCAATACGAACAGAAACTAGACCAACTTATGGAGGATGAAAATGAGCAGTAAGAGCGGCGGTTTAGCCGGAGTTGTTGCAGGGCAATCAGCGATTGCTACAGTTGGGCTAGCAGGTAAAGGATTAAACTATCGTGGATATTCTATCGATGATTTAGCCGCCAAAGCTAGTTTTGAAGAGGTGGCTTATCTTTTAATTTATGGACAATTACCTACACAAAAACAATTGACAGATTACGTCAATAAATTAGTAGGATTAAGAACCATACCTGAAGCATTAAAAGCAGTATTGCGTACTATTCCCCAGAACACTCATCCAATGGACGTTTTACGTACGGGGTGTTCTTTCTTAGGAAACATTGAGCCTGAAACTAATTTCTCGCAACAATATGAAATTGCAGATCGCTTATTAGCATTATTCCCAGGAATGATGTGTTATTGGTATGGCTATCATTTCCAAAACCGTGAAATTTCTGGTTACAGCGATGAAAATACTACTGGTGGACATTTCTTGGAAATGTTAAATCAGCGCAAACCCACGCAATTAGAGTGCGATATGATGAATGTGTCGCTGATTTTATATGCAGAACATGAGTTTAATGCTTCCACTTTTGCGGCACGCGTTACTGCTGCAACTCTTTCTGATTTTTATTCAGCAATTACTAGTGCTATTGGTACTTTACGTGGGCCATTGCATGGTGGGGCCAATGAAGCGGCTATGGAATTGATAGAACAATTTAGTAATCCAGATGAAGCGGAAGCTAAGTTGAAAGTGATGTTACAAAACAAAGCCACGATCATGGGTTTTGGCCACAGAGTTTATACGACTTGTGATCCGCGTTCGGATATCATTAAGCAATGGTCATATAAGTTGGGTCAAGCAAAAAATGATTTGGATTTATATTATATTTCCGAGCGTATCGAAGAAGTGATGTGGGCTGAGAAAAAACTCTTCCCTAATTTAGATTTTTATAGCGCTTCTGCTTATCATTATTGCGGCATTCCTACGTCATTGTTTACCCCCATCTTTGTGATGTCGCGTATTACTGGTTGGGCTGCTCACGTCTTTGAACAACGCGCTAATAATAAATTAATTAGACCGACTTCCGAATATATTGGTCCGGAGTCTCGTCCATTCCCAGTAATTGCAACTAGAGGTTAAGATGCACAGTTATGTAGAAGATAATGTAAAACCTGATTACGATCAGGTGATTGTAGATATTGCAGATTATGTTTTAAATAGCAAAATTGATAGTGTATTGGCTTATGAAACAGCTCGCTTATGTCTGATGGATACTTTGGGTTGCGGTATGTTAGCCTTAAACTTTCCTGAATGCACTAAACTATTAGGCCCTGTAGTTCCTGGAGCGACCCTCAGTGGTGGGGCGCGTGTTCCAGGGACCTCTTACGAATTGGAACCAGTGCAAGCTGCTTTTAATATTGGGACTATGATTCGTTGGTTGGATTTTAATGACACTTGGTTAGCGGCAGAGTGGGGTCATCCTTCTGATAATTTAGGTGCAATTTTAGCTGTGGCAGATTACATGTGTCGTAAT
>SCSO01000553.1 GCA_004297865.1 Legionella sp. | reverse complement strand
CTACAGCTTCCACAGGGAGCATGGCCGAACAAAGAGTTGTCTCAGAAGCTTCAGGCGCTCCCTCCTTTTGCACGCGTCCTGGTCGATCCTGAGAGCTTCTGGTAGAAGAACGCTCATTTGTTATAGTCACCGTATGAAAGAGATTGTGCAGAACGGACACGAGGCATTGCGCCGTGTTGCCGAGCCAATTACTGAGGAACTTTTTGGGTCTGAGGAGCTCGCAACTATGGTTGCTGAAATGGATGAAGCGCTCGATGCGCAGCCGGATGGTGTTGCGCTTGCGGCCCCGCAGATTGGGCTGTCCAAGCGTATCTTCTTGGTGCGCTATGATCGAATGCGTCCCCGAACCGAGGAGCCACTTCTAAAAGATCTGGGTGTATTTATTAATCCTGAATTTGTGAAGACATCACGGCGTATGGAGGTTATGGACGAAGGATGTCTCTCTGTGCGCAAGGTGTATGGAAAGACGATGCGGCATGAACGCGCGACGGTGCGTGCACGAGCACTGGATGGCAGCACGTTTATGCGCGGCGCGGGTGGCATACTGGCACAAGCCTTCCAGCATGAAATAGATCATCTTGACGGCGTTCTTTTTATTGATCACGCGCTTGATCTTCACGAGGTTGAACGCATAGAACCCCATGCCTAACACTAAACCTTTTGCATTCTTTGGTACGCCCTATGTTGCGCGCGATACGCTCGCAGCACTAATTGCGCACAGGTATGTTCCTTCGGTGGTAATAACCTCCCCTGACGCACCCAAGGGACGGGGGCTTGCGCTGCAGGCGTCAGAAACGAATGAGTTAGCTCGAGCACACAATATCCCTGTCCTCACACCCTCGAAGCTCACGCCCGAAGCTATTGAAGAGATTGCTAACTACGGGTGCGCGTATGGGATTGTGGTTGCGTACGGAAAACTGCTTCCCCAAGCACTTATTGATATATTTCCTCTTGGGTTGCTCAACATTCATTACTCCTTGCTTCCCAAGTATCGCGGAGCTTCTCCGGTAGAAGCGGCGCTCCTTAATGGAGACGAAGTTACCGGTGTG
>SCSO01000404.1 GCA_004297865.1 Legionella sp. | reverse complement strand
CAACGGTAATTGGTTTTGGTAAATAGTGTCCTAAATCTCTGGTTTCGTTACCTTTATTTGTCGCAGAATTCAACAAGGCCAGATAAAGCTGGAACTTGCCAAAATGATCCGTTTGGTTGGATTCAATTTCATTAGATAATTGTTGTAACTTAGGTGATGGCATTCCTAACTCCATGATCGAAAAGAGAGCAATAGTACAAATTAAAATATACAAATACAACATATTTTGACCACAGAAACATCATCAACACAGCAATAATTGCCATTTTGTGTCAAATTTGATTATCATGCTCATCTTTAACCATTGGACACCTAAGAATGACCGGCAAGAATATTTTGAACGCAGAAGAGATAGCTTTGCTTTTACGGGCTCAAGCCCGAGTATGTCACATGAAGGGTTACATGAGCCTAACCACCCAAGTCAAACTCTTGTTAAATGGTAATGCTTGTGCCTTAGTGGTAATGCAAGAAATGGCCATTTTGCAAAAAAGAAAACCTCCCTTCCAATTCGTACCTCTTTTGGATGAAAATTTCATAATGGCTTATGAACGCGGTTTTGTTGATTTGAATTATCTCTGGGGTTGTACTGTAAAGGAATTAGAGTTAGTGCTTTTTCATTTTGAGCATGCGATGGAGCATGGTATTAAGAGTGTTTGGGATCCTGAGTTTGCTAATTTTGTGACTTCGCAACAGCCTTCAATGAGTCCAGGATTGTAACTAGGAATGTAGCCTGTATTAGACGAAGTCGTCTATAACGATTCTTTAAAGTGTCGCTATGGATTCCCGCTTGAGAGAATTGAGCTCCTTTAGAGCTTATGTGGAGCGGGAATGACACGGTTGTAATTCGTGGGGATTCCTCAGCCCATGAGCGTGCCCGGTTTTTATATTGTGCAATATTCAAAGACGGGCACGAAAAAAGTCGTAGTTTGGTTCACCACCTACACTACATTAAATTCAAAACTCTTCTGGTCACCGAAAAATTGCTATTAAAGCGCTTTAAGGTTTCCGCTCGCATTCTCGCCGCATGTTCGCGAAAATAATCCTCTAGCTGTTCCCTACTCTGTACATAATAATGAACAGTGACTCCTTCAAATTGATCTTGCTCTTCTCGTTCTTCATGAAAAATAGAAGCTTTAATAAATCCAGGAAATTGCAAAATTTCTTTCACATGCTCAGATAACCACATAAGGTATTCCGCATACAAATCATGATTAATTTTAAGATTGACTTCATAAAGAATCATAAAAAATATCCTAGCAAAAAAAGAACGGTATAGTATCCCGATTGGCGCTGCGCGACAATCAGGATGAGAGTGGAGTGAGAGAACTAGATGAAATTAAAAATAGATAAGCCTTGAATCTTCACAAAACTTTGTTGCGCGGCTTGTAAATTAATCAATTGTTCATTGTATTTTGTTGCTACGACAGCAGGATCAATTTCAGAAAGCTGTTTTAGCACTTCCTTACTACTATCAATCAAAATACTATTGGTTTGATTTGCACTATCTAATTGCGTAAGCCGAGAACCCACTATCGCTTGATAATTCAATATATTAGATTGCGCAGCATCTAATTGTGCCAGAACTTGATGATACTCAGTCAATGTCGCAGCTTTATCAACAGCTGAATTAAACGGTTTATTTAAATTTACAATCATTCGTTGAACAGTGGAAAATAAGGACTCATTTTTCGCAGGATTTAAAGCAAAAGAATCGCCTGCTACGGGTTGACCACTCGCCGTTACACTCATTCCATTAAAAGAAATTTCGCGGCCGTCTTCATATAAGGGTGCATCATCAGTCAGACCTGAAGGGGGAATCACGTTGCCACTGGTAGCACCACTGATCATGACTACTAATTTACCTTGGGAGTTATTCGCAAAACTAATAGTATAGTTGTCTGCCACATAGGCCCCTTCATTCACCACTTCTCCGCTAGTCACAACGCCTGTTCCTGCATTTGGAGTAGGTACTGTAACTGTAAAACGTCCATTTCCATTCTTAATACGCATAAATAAATTATCGCCGGTATCATTAGCAGCAATTTGTAAATTACCAGACACCGCTTGGAAACGTTGGTTACCATCACCGTTGTAAACAAACGCGCCATTATTATCTAAAGTGATTGCAGGGCTAGAACTCCTGCCGCCACTGAACATATAATAACCATAATTGTCTTTGGCATTAGCCTGATCTTGTAATTGTTTTAATAAACTTTGTGCTTCAGTAGCCAATGAATGTCGATCTGCTTCAGAGAGAACGCCACTTCCCGCTTGTATCTGCATTTCCCGTAAACGTTGCAATGTAGAAACCATATCACTCAAAGCAGCTTCTTCAATCTTTAGCGCATTTTCTACCGCCTCACGATTTTTTTGTAAGGATTCAGCAGAACTTACTCGTTGATTCATTAACTCAATTTGCGCAGCCGCAATAGGATCATCTGAAGGCGTTTGCACTCTCAGCCCACTAGCCAATTGTGTTTGCAACTTCGTCGCTCGAGTTTGTTGCGTAAGCAAATTATTTAAAGCACGCTCATAAATTTGGCTCGTTGAAATACGCATGATCACCTCATCACTTCAAATAAAATATTCATCATTTGATTAGCTACTTGCAACAATTTACCCGCAGCTTCATAAGCTTGTTTAAAGCGGAGTAAATCGCCAGCCTCTTCATCCAAATTCACGCCACTTTTGCTGTCCTGAAAATCCTCCGCCTGCTGATGTAAAATTTCGGCTGAATCCAATCGCATCTTAGCCTGATAAGTTTGACTTCCCACTTGTGATAACAAATTAGAATAACGATCAAAAATGGTTTCCGAACTATTGCTAAACATTTTGCTCTGTTGCGTTAATGATAAACTCAAACCATTGCGGTTATCGCCGGTCCCACCAATATTATACTCAGCAGTAAACTGATCTCCTGTCTTAGGAACGCCAGCTAAAATTATGGTGTACGCGGGAGACGATGAATCTGGAATACTCAAGGTATTGTTGCTATCTGGGGTAAAGGTAATAGGACCTGTGCTAGTACTGTCGGTGAGGTTGACTAAGTTATATTGGGTTGCAGAGATAAAATCGATGCGATATTGCTTATTAATCCCGGTCGTATTAAAGATCGTACCCAATGAAATTTTGCCACTTCCGGTATTATTTAATGAAGCATCCGTTTTAACTGGTGCAGCCAAAGCAATCTCACGAATATCACTTATTTGTAAAGCCAAATCTCGGGCAGCGCCGCGGGTAGGTGCTAAAATAAATCGGTCATTATTTGATAAATTGCTAATATCATCTACGTTAATCGTCATCCCATCAATCACCAATTGCCCTGCCGGAGGTGCTGGAGGTGAGCTCGCCCAATTTAGAATACTAGTACTGCCATCCGATTTACGTAATAAACGCACTTCGTTCGTAGCAGTATCAGTGACTACTAATTCATAATCGGATAATTGGGTTTGGGCAATGTCTGAAATATTGACAGACAGCACGCCAGTTCCAGTATTAGTAGACATAGAAAAGGCTCGATTAAGTTGCTTTTGGGTCGTGTTGTAATCGGTAAAAAAGGCCTTGCCTACCTGACTATTTAAATCCATACCTAATTGATGTTGGGTATTAAATTTTTGCGCAAGACCGATAGCCATTTGTCCAATCAATTGACTGCTTTGTCCAATCACATCCGTTTCGTATTGCAATAAACCACCTAATTTTCCACTGGTTAATTTTTTAGTGATATCGATTTGTCCAGCACCTGTGCCCACTAATATTGTTGTGGTTAAACCATTTCCTTGACTGGAAACTGCTAAATCACGTTGTGCAGGCCCGGTGACTAGGGATTCCCCATTGGCAATAGATACAGTGAGTGTCCCATCACTTTGATCGATAGAGGAAACTTCAACGAATTGCGACAATTGTCTTAATAACTCATCCCGTTGATCTAATAAATTCGAGGCATTAGGATTACCTAATAATTGCTTATTCACAGCGGCAATGTCTTTAGTGATTTGATTCACCTGAGCAACGGCTTCGGAAATTTGTACTTTGGAATTATGCTGATACTCATCTAAATGATGCTGCAAGGATTGAAATTGATTCACTAGCAACTGACTTTGTTGCAAAAAGACATTTCGTGCTGAAATACTTTCTGGAGCATTGTTTAATTGATTGATGCCATCAAAGAAAGATTGCATGGAGGTAGATAGCGTCGTCTCACCTTGTGATAACAATTTATCAATTTGTCCCGCTTGCTGAAAAAACACCTCATATTGGGATCGAGCAGTCAAAGTATTACGTACTTGCATACGCGCAAATTGGTCACTATTACGTAAAATCGAAGCGACGGAAACCCCTGTTCCAATATAAGAGCCCGCATATCTTTGTGAAAGATTTGGCATAAATTGCACGGTTTGACGTGAGTAACCCTGCGTCGTCGCATTGGCGATGTTGTTACCCGTCACACTCAGTGCTCTCTGAAAGGCATTCAGCCCTGAGTTCGCCACATTAAGTATTGACATGTTATCTAGCTCCTAAATGGCAAAATGCCGTCACGGTTCAACTCTCGGTTGCAAGACCGCAACGTTGTATTGCCTGATTCAATTCATCACTGTTATAAATGGATAAAATTTTGCTACCGTAACGCGGGTCGGTGGCATATCCGGCTTTGTTAAGTTCATTGACATAGGCAATAGGATTGCTAGTACTAGCTAAAGCATGCTGATAGCGATCATTACCCTTAATTAAAGAAATGTAATCGTGAAAACTATGTTCTAAAGAAGGATACTTTCTAAAGGAATCATTCACTTTTAAAGGCGTATTGGCAATGTATTCCGTGGTTTTAACCTGGACTGAGTCATGGGTTTTATCAGCACCGGTTTTAATGTTAAATAAATTATTAGAACTCGTACCATCCTTATCTTTGGTTACGAATTTTCCCCAACCCGTTTCTAAGGCGGCTTGCGCCATCAACACTTTAGGATCCAAACCAATCATTGAAGCCGCTTGTTTAGCAAGAGGCCAAATGGATTTGACGAAGTCATCCACACTTGAAAATTCTTGATGTTTTTCCTGCGCGGCAGTTTTCACTACGGGCGCAGACATGGAGGCCAATTTCACCGAAGGAATTTCTGATTCCAAGGACTTCACTGCTCCAGGTACTGTTTTTTCCAATTGTTTTGCCAACATCTCTGCAAGACCAACACCTCTTGATCCGGCAATATTATTAGCATACTGCGCATCCAGCATGTCTTGGAACATTTGTTGATGCTCACTATTAAAAGGACTAGATTCATCGAGAAAATGCTGTCCCATGCGCATGCTTTTCATCATCGCTTGTAAGAAAATACCCTCAAACTGCTTTGCTACCGCAGGCAAAGCTTTTTGCGCGTCTTCTTTGGCTTGTACTTTTAACTCATTCAAGTTCTGAAAATCGTTAATAGCAATTGTTGGGACCGTCATTTTCTCACCTTTAGATCACGATTAATGTCGCGGTCAATGCCCCTGCTTGCTGCAATGCGTCAAGAATAGCAATGACGTCAGCTGGGGTCGCGCCTACTGCGTTAATTCCTTTCACAATATCTTTCAAAGTAGTACCAGGTGGTAATACGAAGGCATGGTTGTTACTTTGTTGTACGTTCACTTGTGATTGTTGGGTCACTACCGTTCTACCATTTGCAAAGGCATTAGGTTGGCTGATGACTGGAGTTTCCGTAATACTCACCACCAAATTACCATGCGATACTGCAGCAGAACGCACGATGACGTTTGTAGAGATAACCACTGTTCCTGTGCGTGAATTTATAATGATTCGCGCTAAAGGTTCAGCCGGTTTAAATTCAATGTTTTCTAACACAGACACATAATCCACGCGCTGTGCCATACGTTTAGGCGCAGTGATCACCACTGAAGTAGCATCTAAAGCTCTAGCCGTATTAGGCCCCATCATTTCATTGATGGCATCAGACATGCGTTTAGCTGTAGTAAAATCAGGAGCACGTAAGTTGAAGGTTAAGTTTTTAGAATAATAAAAAGGATTAGGAATATCGGCTTCAATAGTGGCACCATTAGGAATGCGACCACCACTAGGCACGTTAACCGTGACGCTAGAACCATCACTTCCCGATGCGCTGACACCAGACACAACCACGTTACCTTGAGCCATAGCGTATACGCGTCCATCAGCCCCTTTTAAGGGAGTCATTAATAAGGTACCGCCATTTAAACTTTTAGAATCTCCAATGGATGAAACATTGACATCCATAGCTTGTCCCTTTTTCATAAACGAGGACAAACTGCTAGTGACCATCACTGCAGCGGTGTTTTTAGAATTTAATTTAGTACCCGGAGGGATGTTAATTCCTAATTGCGTCAACATATTCGCAAAAGTATCTTCGGTATAACGAGTTCCGCTTTTATCTCCGGTACCATTAAGACCAACAACTAAACCGTAACCAATGAGCTGGTTGGTGCGCACACCTGAGAGGGTCGCCACGTCTTTAATGCGCTCTGCAGTGACCTGCCCTGGGAGCAGATGCAATGCTAACATCCATGTGATTACTAACAATCGTCGCATGACCATTTCCTTGGTTATTTCATCACTTAGGTTGGGAATAAAGGACCCCACATGAAGCGTGCTAGCCAACCTTGAGCATTTGTGTTGTTGACTTGGCCTGTGCCACCGTAAGAAATACGAGCATTGGCTACACGGTTCGAGGACACTGAGTTATCCGCTTTAATGTCTTGTGGTCTTACAATTCCAGAAATTTGTACGAATTCATTCCCTTGATTGATACGGATCCACTTCTCACCTTGAATAACTAAGTTACCATTAGGTAATACTCGGGATACCGTCACAGAAAGGCTACCATCTAAACGGTTGTTTTGTTTGGATTGTCCATCACCAGTAAATTTACGTTTATCACTTAAATCAAAGTCCATACTGTAGCCGCTACCCAAAGCGATGGGTCGACCCAAGAAGGCCGTGTTCACCACTTTTTGCGTGTCTTCTTTGGTTTGAGTGGTCGTAGCCGCTTTTTGTGCGTCTGTTTTTTCTACTAAGAAAATGGTTAATATATCCCCAGCATGTCGCGCTCTAGGTGTTTCAAATAGTGGAAGCACTGTTTCAGCACTATAAATTGCACCCGACTCCTTTCTTAACTCCTTAGGATCAGGAGTTGCAGGATAAGTCGGTGCAAATTCAGGATTACGTCCTGGAGCTGGTGGAAGCAAAGCTTCGCATCCGCTCAAGAGCATAATGGCCATTCCTGTTAGTGTGACTTTAAGTAATTTCATTACTCTCTTCCCATTAAACCGTCTGCGTTAAGTATTGCAACATGCTATCGACTGTCTGAATGCTCTTAGCAGTAATCTCATAACTTCTTTGAGCTTGAATCATGTTTACTAGCTCTTCTACAACGTTAACGTTGGAAGATTCGAGACTGCTTTGTAGAATATGTCCTAAACCAGAATTTCCTGGATTATCGATAGTTGCCGCACCACTCGAAGCGGTTTCAGCAAATAAGTTTTGTCCTAATGGTTGTAAACCTGCAGGGTTAATAAAATCGGCTAATTGAATATTTCCTATCACCGTGGGCGTGGTAGTTCCAGCAATCGTAGCACTTACCGAACCATCAGTACCAATAGTGATACTTTGAGTTTGTGGAGGAATAGTTAATGCAGGTTGAATGGGATAACCGTTATTATTAACAAGTTGTCCAGTACTGTCTGTTTTTAAACTACCGTCACGGCTATAGGCCATCGTACCGTCAGGTAGTAACACCGTTAAAAAGCCACGACCTTCAATGGCGATATCTAAAGGATTTTGAGTAGTCTGTAATCCACCTTGTGCAAACATTTTTTCCGTCGATACTAAATGCACTCCCGTACCCATGTTAATCCCTGTGGGTACTTGCGAACTTTGCGACGATTGTGTCCCGGCTTGACGGAAAGTTTGATAAATGAGATCTTCAAATTGCGCCCTATCTTTTTTGAACCCAGTTGTGTTGACGTTGGCCAAGTTGTTAGCGATAGTAGCAATGTTTTTATCTTGAGCTTCCAACCCTGACTTACTAATCCATAATGCTGGTTCCATGGGAATCTCCTGCGCTTATTTTTATTATTATGTACTACTGGTGCAATACTTGTGCCAGCTTCTGCCCGTTATCATCCACAGAAGAGAGGATCTTCATCTGCGCTTCAAACTCTCGACCGGAACTTATCATCCCTACCATTTGCGTAATGGCATTCACGTTACTGGCCTCTAAAGCACCATTAACCACTTTGACTGTTGAAGCAGCAGGTTTTGCATTCCCTTCCTTCACCTGCATTAAACCTTCATCAGTTTTATAAACATTGGCTTTATCTAACTCGACCAATTTAATGCGATCTAAAACAGCCAAGGCGGTCATATCCCCCTCTAAAGGTAAAACCGAAATGGTGCCATCATTACCAATTTCTATTGAGCGTGAAGGTGGTATGGAAATAGGTCCGCCATCACCTATGATTACGCGACCCGAAGCCGTAACTAATTGACCATTTGCATCAATGTGTAAACTCCCACCACGGGTATAAGCTTCTTTGCCATGACTGTCTTTCACCGCTATCCATCCATTTCCGTCAATGGCTACATCTAAATCCCGTCCTGTGGTCATAATGCTGCCTTGCGACAAATCAATGCCATTCGCTTGTTGTTTGCTATAAGAGTTGCCATTAAGACTTTTAGCTCCATTATCCATTTGCATATTTTGTGCACTGTAAAGATCTGCTTTAAAACCAGGAGTATTAATATTCGCCAAATTATTGGCACTAATCTCTTGTCTTTTAAAGTCATTACCTCCACCAGAGATCGCACTATATAAAATAGGATCCATGACTTACTCCTAACGAATATTAATAATCGTTTGCGTAATCGCATCACCCGTACGAATAGTTTGGGCGTTCGCTTGGAAGTTCCGTTGTGCACTGATTAACTTAACCAGCTCACTAG
>SCSO01000403.1 GCA_004297865.1 Legionella sp. | reverse complement strand
GTACACTAAATGTAATATTAAAAGGACTTAAAAGGGCAGGGGATGCGTCATCACTTATTCTCTATAGTATTTGTAGCAATGAACTTTATGGCTAGTGAAGGGATTTCGGCTACCCCATTTACTTTCAAACAAATTCTAAGCATTGCTTATAATAATAATCCAGAATTACAGGCTGAAATTGATAAAGCAGCGGCAATGAGGGGTTATTTTATTCAAAGTGGTCTTTACCCCAATCCCCAGCTGACCTTAACTGGTGAGAATTTTGGTGGCTCAGGGAGTTATTCAAGCTATGAAGCCGCAGAGAGCACCCTTTCAGTAACCCAACCTATTCCTTTGGGAAATAGACTGCATTATTTGAAAAATGCAACGTATCAAGATTTTTTAGCGTCATTAGCTCAAATCCAAGTACAACAAGCAACCTTATACATCGCAGTAGGGTCAGCCTATGTGGATGCCCTGTATGCTGGGCAATGGCATCAAGTGACAAAAAAGCTTGTTCGTCTTAATCAAAACATAGTAAGCGCGATTGACCGACGAATGAGTGCGGGTGCGGGAGCGGAGTTAGATTTGCGATTGGCCCAAATACGTTTAGGTGACGCGCGGATTCAAGAAAAGAAAGCGGCACGCGATTCATTATTTTTACGTGCAAAACTGGCGCGATTAATCGGTGGTGACTTAAGAGTAGATAGACCACTGATTGATAAAGGTTTGCCCGATGTCACATTAAATTGGAGTGGATTAATCAAATCCTTGCCCCAAAGCCCACAGCTTGTGCAAATGCAAAAACAATTAAGAGCAAAAAGGGCGAATATTACTGCTGTTAAGAAATCAGTATGGCCCGATTTAAATATTCAATTAGGCGGTAGGCATTTTTCTGATGATGGGAGTAATGCGGTTGTGGCCTCTGCTTTTGCAGAAGTCCCCGTTTACAATAGAAATCAGGGAAAAATCATGAGTGCGGAAGCGCAATACACTCAAACAACTCAAGAGCTTCGGGGTGCGCGTCTTGATGTCCGTCAAAATGTATACGGTGCTTTTTTACAGGCTCAACAAAGCCATTTTGAGACCCAATTAGTAACAAACTCCTTACTGCCTCTGGCGCGAAAATCCATTAAGTTAGCCCAAGAAGGTTACCAATTGGGCCGCTACACCTACATTGAGTTAACACTCGCCCTTAATGCCTTGTATGAAGAAGAAAGGCATTATCAGCAAGCCCATGCTGATTATCATAAAGCACTCATTCAGCTGACGGGTCTATTAAGGTTAAATCCTAGCAAGGAGAGCAAATGAAATTTTTCAAATCCCTCGTACTGTGTGTTTCCATGATGATGCTTGTATTAGGCCTTAGCTTCCAATCATTATGGGCTAATGAATCGGAGCATGGTAGTCAAGAAAAAGCTCAGGAAGAAAGTCTTGAAAAAGGACCCAATGGTGGAAGAGTACTGAAGGATGGTGACCTAACGCTTGAGTTGCTCATTTTTGAAAGAGCTATGGAACCTCATTTTCGAGCATATGTGTATAAAAAAGGAGAGATTGTTAATCCAACTCAGGCAAAATTGACGCTCACCTTAACACGGTTTAATCATAAAAATGACAGGATTACTTTTGTACCAATTGATAATTTCCTACAAAGTAATCAGGTGGTTGAAGAGCCGCATTCATTTGATGTGGCTTTGCAATTAGATTTCGAAGGGAAGCAGTATGCATGGCATTACTCTTCCTATGAGGGGCGTCTGAAAATGGCACCTGCACTTCTTAAAGCGGCAGACATTCAAACATCGCAAGCGCAAAGTCGCACGATTAAAACGCAACTTAAAGTGGTGGGGAAAATTGTACCCAATCGAGATACTTTAACTCCAATATATGCGCGCTACGAAGGTATTATTAAATCCATGACTAAAAACTTGGGTGATGAAGTCATAAAGGGTGATGTATTGGCCACCATTGAAAGTAATGAAAGCTTACAAAATTACTCAATAAATGCCCCTATGACGGGGACTATAGTGCAAAAATCAGCAACCAATGGTGAGTTAGCGCGAAATTCCAAACCCATTTATGAAATTGCGAATTTGGCAAATGTTTGGTCGGATTTTACCTTATACCGTAAAGAAGCCCCCTTAATAAAACAGGGTATGGAAATTACTGTAACTGGTGATGAAGGCAAGCCCCGCGCGTCAAGTACGATTTCTTATATAGCGCCATTAGGGATAGA
>SCSO01000402.1 GCA_004297865.1 Legionella sp. | reverse complement strand
GCTTTACTAACCCCAGTTGCTTCCGCTGCCTTATCCAAACTCCAGCCGCATTCCTTGCGTAAGGCTTTCAAAGTACCAGCAATTTGGTGATATAAATGGTCCACATTGACTCCAGCTCTTGTGCGTTATAACGCACAATGATATACTCCTTAATTATGCGCTATAACGCACATTTTTAAAAGAGGAGTTTGCTATGAATAATGATCTATTTAAGAATAAATTGGTGGCAGTATTAAATAAAAGTATTGAGCCGGGTAAGTTGATGAATGCCTTAGCGCATATGTGTATAGGGCTGGGTGCGGAAATTGGTAAAAGCGACCTCCGCTTAAGCGATTATCGTGATGCTGATGGCGGTTCGCATCCCTTTATCTCGGAAATTCCTTTTATTATTCTCTCTGAAAATTCCAACAAAATTAGAAAGCTGCGCACCGAAGCCATCAATGGCGGTATTTTATATAATGATTTTACCGAAACGATGACGGTTGGCACTTATCAAGACCAAATCGATCGTACAGCACAAGTTAAAAATGAAGACCTGCTTTATTATGGGATTGTACTGTTTGGTGATTGGCAAAAGGTGAGTGAATTAACCCGCAAATTTTCCTTATGGCGTTAAAAAGTAATGATTCTCAATTTATTTCAATTGATTTGTGAATATGCTAATTTAAAAGTTGGAATTATATAAAATAAGAGTACATAAATGGAGTTAATAAATTCAACAAAATTAAGTTTTCTTGCGTTAAGCCTCTTGGGCTTTACTCATTTAAGTTTCGCTGGGACTATGGGCCCAGTCGAAGAGCCTCTCTGGAATGGTGTCTACGTCGGACTTAATGCCGGGGGCTTATGGGGTGAGAATCAATTTTATAGCAATAATTTGGGGTCGGCATATGCTGCCGGAATTCCTTTGTTGACTGATGCCACCTTAAAAGATACTGGATTTATTGGGGGAGCTCAAATAGGGTGGAATTATCAATATAATTCACTGGCATTTGGCGTAGAAGGCGATTTAGATTACGCTAATTTAAATGTAAACCGCACCGCAAGTTCTCCAACTGCGTCTACTTTAAGTGCTATTATTACACAGCACTTTTCTACTGATTGGATATCAACCATTCGAGGACGAGTTGGTTACGCAGCTAATAAGTGGTGGGTTTATGGCACGGGTGGGTTGGCGCTTGCCAAAATGAATTTGAATGACCAAGTTTGTTCAGGTCCAACTGCATTGACTCCGGGTTGTGCTAGCATGGCTCAAGATAAAGTAGATTGGGGTTGGACAGCGGGTGCGGGTTTGGAATGGAAATTCAGTACTAACTTAAGCGCTAAAGCAGAATACCTATACGTCGATTTGGACAATTCGGCTTACACCAGTCTCTTTACTAACACCAGCGGAGTTATCATACCAAATTCTAATATCAATCATAATCACGAATTTACCGCTAATATAGCTCGTGTAGGAATTAATTATTTCTTTAGTTAAAATAGGCAAGGATGGGCCATCAATGAAAGTGGTGATTAAAGTAGGAACGCAAAGCATCCTTGCTTCTGATGGCGCACCTTGTGAACCCGTGATGTTGCATTTGGTTGAACAAATTGTCGGTTTGCAAAAAGCCGGGCATCATGTGGTTTTGGTTAGTTCGGGTGCAGTGGGTTATGGAAGAAAAGTCGCGCAAGAATTCGGCGGCCAATTAGGACAGTCCTTAGGGGAAAAGCAGGTCTTAGCTTCTTTAGGCCAACATGAACTCATGACGGTTTATGCAAGACTGTTTAAAGCCCACCAACTCATGGTGTCGCAACTCTTACTCACCAAGCAAGATTTTCAAACCCGCAATCATTATCTCAATATCGCGCGTTTATTGCAGGTTATTCTTGATCATAAAAACATCATACCCATCATTAATGAAAATGATAGCGTAGCCATTGAAGAATTAATGTTTACCGATAATGATGAACTCGCAGGCCTCATTGCTGCACAAATGAATGCGGATAAATTAATTATCTTAAGCCATATAGCGGGGGTGTTTAGTGGCGATCCTTCCCAAGAAAATGCCAAATTAATTACTACCATTAATCCTGAGG
>SCSO01000401.1 GCA_004297865.1 Legionella sp. | reverse complement strand
AAAATCTTCTAGCTAATTACCAAAAGATGCAAGCTCTGCATAACAAACCAGATTTAGCAGAGTTTTTAAGAAAAGTTAAAGACATTAAAACCATTTATAATCACACTGCCACTTATAAATTAGGTAATTTACGTTTAAGAGATACTTTTTATAGTCTTAATCGTTTGCTTAGAGCTTTTAGCGAAGATGAGTTGTGGCAAAAAAACAATTTAACTGCCAATGAACTGCATGTTTTACAACAGATTAAACTACTCATTCAAAGCATGACATTTAAAGCGGGTGAACTTTTAACACCCATGCAATTAAAAGCCATTCTGACCCAAGGGATTATTATGCCAAAAATTGGTCAGCGGACCGGGTTAAACACCGAGGTTCATCAAGAAATCCATTATCGTGACTTGATTTTAAATAAACGAGCTTTGCAAGATTTTGATCAAATAATGCAGGCTTTAATTAAAGAACCGCAATTTACTGTACAAAAATTTTTATTAGCCGCCCTGAAACACTATCAAAATCCCTGGCATGCTTTCTTTACTCGCTCAAGCGCTGCTATAGCTCCCTTCTACTCTGATTTACAAAAAGGCAAGGTCGATGTTTTAACTTGGATTAAACAAGTAGAACAAGGAATACAGGTTATCAATCCCCAAGGCCATTTAAGTAGTTTAATTCATTACACCAAATGGCTTTTACAAACTCAGGAAGGAACCAATCCCAAGCAAGTGCTGCAAGATTTTTTTGCTTGCCAGAAAATAAGACAGCAAGTGGATACAGAAATTCATTCAATTGGATCTTTTACTTGTTTTAGTCATTCTCGTGCAGACAAACAAATAGCTTTTAAGATCTTAGGCAATCAATTAGCCAAAACCCCAACTACTCCAGCTGCTTACCAAAAAACCATAACTACATGGCGTCGTCAGTTAATAGATGAAAATGGGGTAAATTTATTAAGCCAACCACGATTATTTAACCAAGCCCCTACTCACAGTGACCGTTTGATTGAATCCTTATTATTAAATCCAGACTGTTAAATAAATTCTCAATAGGGGGCTAGGTACGCGTTTCAATTTCGGATAAAATGTTGCCAGATAAAAAATGAGCCAGAGGTTAATTTTAGATGTTGAATGATGTAGCAAAAGCCCATACCGTTGTAGCCATACTTCAAGCAGCGGAAGGTAAAGAAGAAGCCCTAAAACAAGCTTTAATTGAAGTGATTGAACCCAGCCGTAAAGAAAAACAATGTATTGAATACAAATTGCACCAAGATAAAAATAATCCAGGCCAATTTATTCTCTATGAAAACTGGCAAAGTGCCGAAGGTCATGTGGAGCAATTCAAAAAACCTTATATCACTGCTTTGGCCGAACAATTAAAAGAATTATTAGCTAAACCCTATCAGGTGTTTTTTGCAACAGAGCTTCCGTAACGCTTTTAAATACCCACATCCCCTCCCGCGTGCGGGAGAGGGGTGAAATGGTTATGTTGGGTCACGACCCAACCTACATTAAGATGTACACGAAAACCCCAACTGCCGCCATGCTTCGAAAAGAATAATAGACACAGCGTTCGCCAAATTGATACTTCTACTATTGGCCAACATAGGGATACGAATAGATAAATTTGCTTGTAAAATCTCCGGAGGTAAACCTTTAGTCTCTTGACCAAACAAAAAAATATCCTCCGCTTGATAACTCACTTCCGCATAATTTTGCTGACTTTTAGTTGAACAACAAAAAATTCGCCGTCCGGCATGTTGCCGAATGAAATCATCCCAATTCTCATAATGCAAAATCGAAGTCCACTCATGATAATCCAGACCAGCACGACGCATTCTTTTATCTTCTAAAGCAAAACCTAAAGGATGGATAAGATGCAGTTGGGCGCCTGTATTCGCACATAAACGAATAATATTTCCGGTATTCGGAGGAATTTCTGGCTGATACAACGCAATATGAAGCATGTTCATTTTCTCAACAAAAGGACTGTGCAATTTTAGACTAATTATTCTCTTGAATAAAGCTTTAGTTTTTATTGCAATACCACATTGATTCTTATATGTTTAATTATTTCCAATCAACCGGGGATGTCCATGTC
>SCSO01000400.1 GCA_004297865.1 Legionella sp. | reverse complement strand
AGAATACCGCTCTATACTCACCAAAATTCGTTGCCATTGAAAACCCTGTCTTTAAACCCGTAATACCTTGCTTGTAATGATATAGAGAGTTCTCAGATTCAATGCAATTAAGATTAGTCCATGTATTTGGTTGATCTTGGTAGATGAAATTTGGATGATAACTTCCATCTAATGACCAAAGCTTTTTATCTATTAAGTTTTGTTCAATACTGGGCTTTGAAGATAAAAAAATTAGTTGACTGTACTTATCAATCAGGGCAATCGATATGTAGTCAGTTTCTAGATGACCCAGAACGTCAGAAAAAATACGGCGTAATACCTGATAATGTTTAAACAGGTACTCTTCTGCTAGAGGGTGAAGCGTAATTGTTACAGCGGTTACATCCATATATACAACTTCTTATACTGCTAGACTTTGTTTGTTCCTGGTTCCCTCATAGGAAGAAATAGAACCAATAGCTAAGTCAATAATTTTTATTAAATTTTCCTTGGATGTGTCAATTTCGCGCACATCTCTGACCAATCCTAGCACAAATTCTGCGTAGTCGTCATTACCACTTTGGGAATTTCTGTATAAATGATGGCTTTGTTTTAATATGTAGTGAAGTAATGCTTCATCGATAACATGCTTTGATGGTGCAGGATAACCTTCATCACCAAATAACAACCAACCTGGATTGGTTTTCAAATGAGCTGCTAACTGTTTCACTTTCTCATAATCAGGTAAGGCATCACCGCGAATATATCGCCGACAAATTTGTTCGGATGCTCCAACAAACCCAGCTAGGGTTTTAATGCAAATTCCATTAGGTGAGCGTGAAGCTGTAAATCCTTGAGCTTTCATAAGATCAATTAGACGATTGGCAAATGATTGATAGTGTCCAGTATCCATATATTAATCCTTTCTTATTAAATTTTAAAAAATTTATCACATAAATCAATATCATTCAATTTCATATCATATATTAATTTAAATTTCTTTAAAATATGTATTGAAAGTAAATTTAATATCGTATTAATATAAGTTTCGTTTAATGATATTCAATGAAATGAGTTAAAAGACGAAATTGGTTTTACTGAAAATGTTTTACAGGAGTATCTAGCATGAACCACGATCTAAAAATTAGCATTTACAAAGGAATCATTCAGTATTTGCTTAATTCCACCACCTACCCTCTTCAACGCGTTGCAAACCTATCCAATTCATCAGTGCAGAATTTAAAAGCGATTTATTGTCATAGCAAATTGCCGGAAAATACAAACACGGAATTAAATTTACTTAAGTTATTTACGACCTTTATCGACATGGAACAGAAAGGTCAATTAAGAGCTCTGGCTAATCAGTATAAATAATAAGAATTGGAGTAAATACAATGCAAGCCCTAAATAACAATAAAATGTCTCAACAGATTTTATTCATTACCGATTTGGAAAAACTGATTGGGCGTAATCGATTGACTTTAAGACGATGGTGGATGAATGGTAAATTCCCTGCTCCCATTAAACTAAACGGAACCACCTTAGCTTGGCATAGAGAAACTATTCACCAGTGGATTAATCTAAGTCTAAACCAAGAAATGGATATGATGATTTAACCTTTCTTTAACAGCTAATCAAGAAACAGGCTTATATAGCCTGTTTCCATTTAGAACTATACTAGTCAATCTCATTGCACGCAACCATGAATTCTTTCAAGGGAATACTGGGTCGTCCATGCCGTTGGAATGAAGATTCTGAAAGTCTCGCTTTATTACATGCGGCAATCAGCCGATAATTGCCTAATGCCCCATAAATAAAAAATAATATGCGTGCTATCGCAAAAGCTTCTAGTAAGTTTTTTTTAGAGACAAAAATCATATAATTTTTAAGAAAAGCATCTATAAGCTTCAGATATGTATCATCCTCATCTGTCAGTGAATGGTGCTTTTTTGCCTGTTGAAAACAGTTTATCAATGAAAAAAATGGGTGTGAAATCACTATTTCTCCTAAATCAATAATTGTGATATCACGGGATGTATCATCTACAAGCGTGTTATTGTCATTAAAGTCAGGCTGAACAATGCTAGGTTTGATCGCGTAATTGGATAATTTTTGACATAATCTGGAAACCTTTGGAAATAGTTTCTCTAATTCACTAATTTCCCTTTCTGTTAACCCATCCGCTATTAATATCTCTTTTTGTGAGAGCAATTGCATATATAAATCAGGCAATTTTTCTAATCGCCAATCAGGCACTCCAATATCAAGAAAAACATTGACATGATCTGCAACGGCTATCTGCATTGATGTAAATTGATGAATAGCCCTGCAAAACAAGTCGACATTGAAATGTTGTTTCAGACTTTCTCGCAATGACCTGCCTGCGTCTTTCATTAAAAAACAATTTAACTCAGCATTCTGCGCGATAACATTTGGTACAGAAGCATGAAATTGATCGTGCAAAATTTGAATAATATTAGGCTCTAATGCAAGCAGTTTTGGCGTGTGCTTTAAATAGATGTAACCATCCGTTGTTACATAACGCACTACATATGACCATGGTGTATTTTGCACTTCTTCTGGCAAGTGGCTTTTTAGTATATAACCATGAGACTTAAGGTGCTCGCTACCCCATTGGATAATTTCTTTATTCAGAATAATTTCCTGTTATAGCTCAGGCATTCATGGTAACTGAAGTTTTCGGTTATGTAAATTTCCTAGAGTCATTGAAGTCGGTACCAATAAAACAACCTTAAACAATATAATTTGCGAACAATAAATATCATTCGATTATATCTGAAAACTGGTACCAAAAATGGTACCAAAATATGGGTTGGAAAATTAAATGTATCGTAACCTATTGATTATACTATGCCGCTGAGAGGAATCGAACCTCTCACCTTTTGATTACGAATCAACTGCTCTACCAACTGAGCTACAGCGGCTTCATTTAAAAGTATTACTTAAGTTGTATGCGGTTGTAAATATTCTAATTCTTGCTGACTAGTGCTAAGACGATTGCTAAACTAAATGAGTGCGCCATCACGAATAAGCAAGATCAGTATCAATAGGATCATCAGTTGCTCCTCGTTGCACCACAATAAAGGACTTTTATAATGAACCAAGCTATTTATAAAGTAATTTTTTTCCTATTGAACATATTAATGGTATTGATAGCATTTGATAGCACTATATTAATTCATGAATGGACTCATGGCTTCGTTGCTTGGCTCAATGGTGTCAAACCAAATCCTTTTGATATTTATTACGGGGATTGGACGCTTTTAAATGTTGATGAAGCGGTTGACTATAAGTCCTTAATCAATGCGAAAAGGAATTGGGCAGTTGCCTTTATTGCTATTACCCCTATCACTATAAACTTATTACTGAGCCTTTATTGTTTTCAATTGCTGAAAAAACCTGCGATTCAAACAAAGAAATGGTTGTACCGTTTTTGTTTATGGTTCTCAGCATTTAATTTGTCGGAGTTTTTTTCTTATGTTCCGATTAGGACATTTACAACTCATGCAGATGTTTTTAATTTTAATTATGCCTTGAATTGTTCTCCCTGGATAATCGGCTTAATCGGTGGATTTATCTCTGTAGCTCTAATTGGTTATTTTTTTATAAAAATTCTCCCTATGAGTTATTATGTTTTAAATATTACTAAATTGTGGCATCGTCTAATTTATTTATCAGCAATGCTTTTGGTGTTCTTTTTCTTGGGTGGCTATCGAGGTGCTTATCACTATGGGTCAGTAAGTGCTACGATGGGGATAATTTCTCTTATTTTGATTCCCATTGTTTTTATCTTATGTTTCCCATCAATCGAGTCTGACGCTATTGATTTGGGCCGTAGAGTAAAATGAGATGAAAATGGTAAAAATTATTCTTACGACAGAACGCTTAATACTTCGAACCTGGAAACCCAGTGATATTCCATTAATGACAGCGATTAGTTCCGACCCAATAGTTATGGAGCATTTCCCAGCAATTCAGGATAGTGCAGCTACACAAGCGCTAATAGATCATATTAATCAACATTACGAACAATTTGGATATGCTCTTTATGCGGTCGAAATAAAAGATACCCATGAGTTTATAGGCTTTGTTGGCTTGAATCATCCACGGTTCACAATTCCTAACTTTCAACCTAAAGGATTGCCCATTGTTGAAATTGGTTGGCGCTTGTCCCCAAACCATTGGGGGCAGGGATATGCCACTGAAGCAGCTAAGGCAGTGTTGCATTATGCGTTTACAGTGTTAGAGCTCAGTGAAATTATTTCATTTACAGTAAAAGCCAATGCTAAATCGCGTCGTGTAATGGAAAAGATTGGGTTACATCACTCTGAAGCAGATGATTTTGACCACCCTAAACTGGAAGACACTAGTCTTTTAAAAGGACATGTTTTATATCGATTAACACGTGACAGCTACTTAACACGAACTGACAATTGCATTATATGATGAACAACGAGGCACGATTAGAATACGTTCAAATTAATAGAAATCAATCAAGTCTGCCCCTGAAGGATCCCTATGATTATAAAAGGGTATCAGTACAATCTCTCGGCAATGGGGTTTAGCCTAGGGCTGAATTTAATTACCCTCATCCGCCCTCTGGGCACCTTCTCCCTTGAAGGGAGAAGGGAGATATAGGGTACCTCAGCGTCTGGCCCCATTGATCTTTATATAGGATAACTTAATGAGAAAAACACCTTTGGCAGCCGTTCATGAACTTGATCTTGCATTCAATCAAGGCGATATTGATGCAATACTAAGCTTTTACGAAGACAATGCCTCTCTTATAGTAGAGCCAGGACAATCGGCTATTCAAGGTAAAGCTGCGTTGCGCGAAGTGTTTGCACGAGCCTTAACATTAAAAGGCACAGCGACTCAAATAAAAACCAATGTAATTGAATCAGGTGATCTGGCATTATTCACTTCAAAATGGATTTTTGAATGGATATCACCAGATGGGCTAGCGATGCATCGAGAAAGTATTGCCACTACTGTTTTTAGAAAAGCATCCAATGCAGAGTGGTTGATTGTCATTGATAATTCCTTTGGTCCTGCGGTATTAGGTGACAATGACTAACAATTGGCTGTTTAGATCAAATACACATATAAATTTAATCCGTTTGCCATGACACGAAGCTTTTGTAAGGCCCTATTACCCATGTTTCCGATGATGTAACACCACTCCAATAGTCCAATCTGCAGATTTATTTAAAGGTAGAAAGTTAATTTCTTGTTGTGGGGAAATAGTATACCCCTGCACTATCAATGCGTATAAATAAGAAGACAGCATGCAGTAATTGAAGAACATGAAATTGTTGGGGTAAGCTGCGTCGAGTTTTGACCAGGGTTGGTGGCAGTGATTGCTGTCGGTGAAACTTCTTAGGTCTTGTAAAGTAAAGCGTTGATTACTGAAAGGGAAAAATCGGTCGTTGAGGAGATTATTGATACCGCCGATGAGATGCCATGTTTCAATGTTATTTTTTGCGACTAAATTCCCTGCTTTTTTGCGAACATAATGCACGCTGTTCACCAAGGTTACGATTTCATTTTTGCAAGAATCCAAATCCCCTTTTCCATATAAACCACTGGGTAATTCATATTCCTGAGGATAACAAGAATTCAAATCAAAATATTGATGCCCCATTTCATTTTGACCTAAGCCCAAAAAGCTATGGGAAAATAGCGTAAATTTTTGGCCGTACAAATCGAGATCCACTTTATCATTGCTATCAATCCCTTCCTCATTTTGTAAGGGAAAAATGATTTGCACCGAAGCACCGCCTATGTCCATTACACCTGATAAAGGTTTATCGGTTTGGTTGAGTAGTTTCAATTGATAATTCACCGCCAACCAAGCATAAACGCCCTCTTCATTGCCGGGGATAGTGCGCGCGGATTCTAATCGCCAATAATATTGTTTATCAAACCAATCCGCGACTAATTCATTAATGTCTTTATGATGCGTCTTAGGTAACAAGCGCATGCCTGCAGTGGAATAGAAATAAACTGGCATCACCGACTTAGGGGCATTTTGAAATAATTTTTCCATATAGGTCGAAACTGAACCATGTTCGTGTTCAATTGCGGAGAGCCCTGGGATGGCTTTACGATTCCAGATTTCGTCTATGTTAATGGGAGTATTTGTCTCATCCAAGTCATAGGCATAAACATGTAAGCGAGAACCTGAACTTCCTGCATCGACCACAGCCATACATTGGTGTTTTTGACATTCTGATTTGTCGGTGATGGCATAGAGAACTGGACTGAATAAACAAAAAAAGAGGGACATAATACGAAACATAGTGCATCCTTACATCTAGATTTTTAGGCCATCCTACCGCAGATGAAATTAAGGGTCAAAGCATGGACGCGTTTAATTAAATACAGACAGGCCGTTAAAAACGCAATAATCGTTCAATTTGAGTAGAAATTCATAGGGGCCACAAAATAAATAAGCTTCTTAATCAATAAATTACATTTTTTTTTCAATATTTTTAAACCTAAAGGTTTTAAAATTTTTCGGATGATCATAACATTAACTGAAATGCTAAATATTTTAATTTTGTGAGAACTAAACAACACGTGAAAAAACATAATCCAGA
>SCSO01000399.1 GCA_004297865.1 Legionella sp. | reverse complement strand
CGAAATCCAGCAAGTTCAATTAAATGATAGGGGTGTGCAAAATCCACGAGCTGGACAAGGTTGGATGCTCTTTTTTATTAATAGCCTGGGAAATGAAAGGAGTGTCATGAGACCTTCATCCCCCAACCATTCCTCTAGTGCGTAACCTATGCACACAATTTTGCAACTTGTAGGTTGGGTCATGACCCAACATAAGGATCTTGAGCGAAGGTGTAAATGGTTATGTTGGGTCATGACCCAACCTACGAATTTATAACTTCTCTCAGGTTGGACCAACCTAACCTTACTTAGGTCCTTGGTACTCCACAAGTGCACCAGGGCCATAAGGATCGGCTTTGGTCAGATCTTGTGGTAATGGGGCAGAGTCGCGTAGAAGTATCTTAGGAGACTTTTCAAAAAAACCAGGGTCCCATTGAGCGAGCTGATTCATGGAAGGAGTTGTCCGGTAAGTTTCAGGTACAGGATTTCGATTTCCTGTATTATCATCGAGAAACCGGAAAGTAGGAATAATTCCCAAAAGCAAGTTTCTGTTTTTCTTAAAATCATCAATAGTCTTGCGCGCAGCTGCTTGAACTTCCTCCAATTCTTTTAATATCTTATCTTCTATTTTGTTCGTCATATTATCTCCGACACTAAAATGATGTGCCGTTTTATAGATTTTTTATAGATGTCTGTCAAGAAAATCATTATCTGGGCTTTCTTGTGCATTACATTTACAAGGATAAAAATAAATTAAAAGACGCGATATTAGCCAGAAAATTGGGAATCCCCACTCGCTGGATATATTGATTCATATAACCGATTTCAGTAATAAGATTAGGAGTAAATTCATAACCTATGCCAATGAAAAAACGATTTTGATCAAAGCCTTTACTGTTGGGGCCATTGAAATTATTTTTATGAATAAAGACTTCTTCGCTACTGACCAAACTCCATTTGGGTGAGTGATTTAAAGGAATGCCGACTTTAAATAATTGGCGAGCTCTATATGCTGTTTTAGGATTGTTTTGTAAGAAGCGTTGCTCTATGCGCGTGCGGCTGGTTAACGTGACCGAGTCGTAGCTTTTTACCCATAAAAGCTGTTCCCAAATTCGATTTTCGGCAAAGGGTGTTGAGGTTAAGGGCAGGCCGGTGTATGTCCACGCATAACCCACCCATAAACTGAGATTGGTATTAAAAGAATAACCAATTCCAGGGCGTAACAAAGTTTGCGTAAATCGAGATACCTCATCGCCAACACGTTCTTGTCCTTCCAGCCAAAATTTTATTTTACTGTCGGTATTATCTTTCTGATTGAAATTTCCTATGGCAGTGACATTAAACCAGGATTGAACATCGTGTTGGGTGGCGCTTGTGGTTTTGAATGAACACAGAATCAAGGCAAAAAAGGTTCCGATAATTTTTATAATATGAGGCATTAAAGACTTTAAAAAAGAATTTTAAATAAAATAACATGGCGCGTGAATTTGAGCAAAGAATCGTATGTTGGGTGTCCTGTCCTGGATACTCTGTGATAGGTTGATATTAATACAAGTTAGTTGTAGTCTAAACGTTGTTAATTACGGTTACCAAAACTGGATTAACTTTTACAAGGAGTTGGATAGTCTAAGGCTGTCCTAGTATTTAATGATTTAAAGGAGTAAACCGATGCGAGATTATTCTAAAAAGCTAGATCTTAACACATTAACAATAAACAACATCACCCATTATATTGAACGTTATCTTGGCTCCCTTCAGCAAGAGGATCACGTAGTGCCTAAGGCAGCATTAAGTGATGTTATTTATTATCTCATGAAATGCCCAGATACCGTTTTTGATGATTACGATGATGACTTGTCAGACCCAGTATACTATTTGAAGCAAATTTGTGATTGCGATGATGCAACTGTAAGAATGAATTTATTAGAAGCCCTTAAACAGTCCTGTTTCAAGTATGGCGTTCATGATTCTATCGAAGATGTTAATGATCCTAAATATTATCCTGCAAGTCGAATTTCTATGTTTTATAAAGAATCAAATGAAAAACAACCGCATAAAATGGTGTACAAGGTTAATTTTGCAGAGTTAGAAAAATTAAAAATCGAGCAAATTTATGTGTTAGAAATCTGTATTCGAATGTTTGCTCCTGTACTTGTTTTTGAAGGGAACTATGCAAATATTGCCAAAAGAAGTAATTTGCTTAACCAAATAGTGCTGCTAACGCCACAAACTCATATCCGTTTTAAAACGGATGAAAAACAATTATTTGGACCAAACAACCGACATGTGTTTTTAGCAGCAGTACAAAAAGCAACTCATTTACATTTAGGGGGTGCGGAATTAGATCGTTGGACTACCGATGATTTTTATCATTTCATAGAGACGATTAAAAGCAATCCCAATCTAACTTCTATCAATTTAGATCATACAAATTTGGCTAACTGTTGCAAAGATCCAAGTAAATTTAAGTATGTTCTTCAACTTCTCGAATTGAAACAGCTTCATTGTATCTCTTTACACA
>SCSO01000398.1 GCA_004297865.1 Legionella sp. | reverse complement strand
CTGTGGATGTGTTTAGAACGTCCATAGACCGCAAAATGATGCGCTCCGGTTTCTTTAATGCGTTCGTTTAATTCGGCGACAATATAATTCACATAATTATCCCGCTCTAAACGTTTGGTCTTTAAACCTTTTGCAATTTCTTTGTATTCATCGGGATGTAAAAAGCGGAAAGCCAGATCTTCCATTTCCCATTTGATAGCTCCAATACCTAATCTATTGGCCAAAGGAGCATAAATTTCCATAGCTTCGGTAGCTAATTGTTTACGAATTGCTTCCGATAAATGCGACGCCGTACGTAAAATACATAAGCGTTCTGCCAGTTTGATAAGTACTACTCGTACATCATCGACCATAGCCAATAACATTTTACGAATGTTATCTATTTTTTGTTTATTCTGTGGGTATTTGTTTAAAGATCGAAAACTGTGCATTGCACTCATCTTCTCAATCCCTTTGACGAGCTTAGCAATATTAGGTCCTAATTGCTCATAGACATCATCAATAGATAGATCCGCATAATGCACGTTTTCAAAAATAATAGCCGCAGCCAGAGTTTCCTGGTCCACTTCTAAGTCAGCAAGAAGATCAGCCATAGCTAAACCTTGTTGCAAACAAGATTGACCGGTTTCAGTGGCATGCTCTTGCTCAGCCAACTGACTTAAAGTACAGGCCGTACGAATGAGTTCAAGATTTTCCAAATAGCCTTTAGCGCTTAATTGATGCAACCATTGTTCAACATCAATGCTACCGTCTGAAGCTAATGGGGTAGTATCTTTTACTCTAACCATACAATCATCCTTTTGCGAACACTGCTATGGACTCTACATGTGCCGTATGGGGAAACATATCCATCACACCAGCATAAAGTAAGACATAGCCCTTTTGATTAACCAATACATCTGTATCCCTAGCTAATGTTACGGGATTACAGGATACATATACAATACGTTCCGGATTAAGCTTATCCATTTGTTTAACAATTTCCAAGGCACCCGAGCGTGGTGGATCGATTAATAGTTTATTAAAAGATTGTTGGGTTAAACGGGCAACTTCACTTAAATCATCAAGATTAGCGGCATAAAACTCCACATTATTTATCTGATTATTTGCTGCGTTCATGTAAGCTCTTTCAACCATAGTGGCACTGCCTTCCACCCCAAGTACCGCTTCACAGTGCTTGGCCATAGGGAGCGAAAAATTACCTAATCCACAAAATAAGTCTAGCACTTTATCAGAGCTTTTTAATTCCATTAATGCTAAAGCTTGATTGACCATGACACGATTCAATGCGGCATTAACCTGAGTAAAATCAGTAGGATGAAACGCAAAATGAATGTCAAAATCAGGCAAACTATAATTTAAAAAGTCGCTAGAATTTTCCGGATAAAAACATTTCACAGTGTCTGGACCGCCCGGTTGTAGAAAAATTTTATATTGGTAGTGTTCAGCAAAATGGCGAATACGTTCTTCATCTTGCAGACTTAAAGGTGTTAAATTACGGAAAATCAGAGCAATTTCGGTATCACCGGCAGCGACTTCAATTTGGGCAATACAATGTTTATCGTCCATGCTATCAATTAATTCCCTTAACGGAATAATATCTGCAGCCACTTTAGCGTTTAGGACGTGACACTCGTTAATTTCAGTAATATAACGCGGATTATTTCTTTCACGAAAACCTACCATAGCGACTTGTTTTTTCTCTACAAACCGTACACTCAAACGCGCTTTGTTACGATAATTCCAATGAGCACTTTTTAAAGGAGGTAAGACTTCTCCTGGTATGGTATTGGCATATCGACTTAATAAATCCAATAATTGATTTTGTTTAAAATGTATTTGCTCTTCTTCCTGTAAATGTTGTAGCGAACAACCACCACACATTGCATAATGCGGGCATTGAGGCTCTACTCGTAAAGGCGATGATTCAATCACTTGCAAGATTTGCCCTTCAGCAAAATCCTTTTTAGTACGGGTGTATTTAAATTCGACTAATTCTCCAGGTAAAGCACCTTGAATGAACGTGGCTTTGCCTTCAATACGTGCAATTCCTCTGCCCTCATGGCTTAAATTGTCGATCCGGGCGATTTGTGGTATAGGGTTGTTTTTTAATTTTGCTCTACTCATGGGATTATTCTCTAAAGTTCGACATATTAGTCAAATTTTGTGCTATTTTTAATGTATTGCATGGAAGCAAGTCCAAACAGTGCCTTAAAAAGAGTCACATTAGTCAAAGGAATGCATTATGTTAAAGAATATCACACGAAGTTTATCCTTGTCATTGTTAGTGTTTAATTCAGCTTTTGCTAGTATCCCCCTTAATAGCCCAGGTTTTAACGCTCAATTTACTACTGACATGTTAGAAAAATATGGAGCAGAATTTACCAGTTTAGAACACCAAAATATGGGCGATTTGGTCTTTTTACATCTGCCGGGAAGTATGGCGGGTGAAAAACTGAAATTATCCCTTCCCAATGGCCTTAAATTAAGTTACGGCGAAATTGTGATGTTTGCTGGAGATATGTTTGGTGATCCGAGTAAACCGATTAGCAATTGCGCTGCTAAAGATCGCATGGCTTGCTTTAAGGCGCAATTTACTGCTATGGCGCTGCAGGGAAAAGCCGCTGATAAACGTTGTTCTAATCCGTTAAATCAAGCCAAAACTATCCAGGAATTTATGGCGACCATTGCCAAACAAATTGAATCTTCTCGCGAGCAAGGCATTAGTGCTTCGGAATATTATCGTAAGAATGATGTGGATATTTCCAAGCAAATGAACGAATTAACTTGTGGAGGCAGTTTCATCAGTAGTTATATTCCCTTTGGTACTTATATCAAATTAGCGCAAGTCAATTTTGACCATTTTGTTCCAGACTCTTTATTAGCTTATAAAGTGGGCCATCGCTATGCGATGGAAACAGCTTTGGAAGGCTATAAAAAAGAACAAGCGGGTTTGCATGAGGAAGCGATGCAATTGCTTGAATTGGCCTATGCCCAAAATGCCTACGCTAATCATTATCTTTCGGATTCGTTTTCTGCAGGTCATATGCGCACGCCTAGAAGAGCTATTGATCAAGAGATCTATTTACCCGCGGTCTTAAATTTATTGATCGCAAATTTAATGCATAATGAAGACAATAAAAATGGCTTAAATGTTGTGAATGCCGAAGGCACCAGTTGGATTGCCTATGGCGATGGGTATTTAGATAATCCAGAAGCACAAGCGCAAAAAGTAATTATGCTCGATGCGATGCAGCGCTCGGCGGATGGGATTTATTTAACCTTCCAAAATGGCGAAATTCCTGAGACTTACCCTGAGATGAGATTATTACCCGATTATGCAGCGATTCCTCAATTGAATAATAGTGCCCCTTTGTTTAAGTACGAAGATGGAGTCTTACTCAAGCGCTCTAACAATAGCGATCCTAATGATCATCATTGGTCAAGCTATTGGAGTGGCATTATTACTTTAATTCGGTTTAGTTCGTAGGAATGGAATGTAGTTGTAGCCTGCATTAGACGAAGTCGTAATACAGGCTACAATACTACGAATGCAAATCTTCTCAACTTATCTTACTTTTCGTATCACGCTTATCTTCATCCTCAAAAAATGAATCTCCATCAAAAGCCGGACTAGTAAATGCTTTATTCATATCCTCAAAGAAAGCACGGAGTTTTTCTTTGTTCGTATAAAGTTCCTTTTCCCCAGGATTAAGTGCTAAACCTTCAAATGCTTGCTTCCAAGATTCTGCAGCGGCAGTACACTGAATCTTTTTAGAAGAAAAAAAACCATTCGTATTTCTTCCAGTATCAAGTTCTTGTGGATCTTGTTCAGCACGTATTTGCAAATACTCCAATAACTTCTTCAAATACACTCTTTTTTCCCCATTGGGGCAAAGAAAACTCACGAGTTTATTCCATTGTTCCTCATCGATGAGTCCGTACTTAGTATAAACTCTAGTCGTTCCTAAATGTAGGGTCGGTGCATAGGTTCCGTCCTTGTCAGGAACAAAAGTACCAGATCGGGAGAAGGGACAACCACTAACATGTCCTGCATTAAAACGCGAAATCGCTTCAGCGGTAATATCAGGGTTAGCAAAATGCCAGCGAGCTAACATAGCAGAGATTGAAGAAGGTGAATAAGTTTTTCCATCTGCATTCAGAAGAGGACGAACATGTTTCCCCAGGGGCGTGTTTAGTAGGTCTATAGGAGGTGTTTCAATAGCAGAGTCTTGTTTAGCTTGAGTCATAATCAACATCCTTATTTTTAAAAATAACTGCAGCTCATATTAAGCAGAATTATAAGGATTGTTCAAGTGTCTTTATTGTGCCCAAGGCCAACGGCTATAGCTGGCTGTTAGAGTTGCTTTTTGCACTACTGAACCTTCCATAGCCTGCAACAAAGTTTGCGCATCCACGCCAACAGGAAGATTGAGTTTTTTATCTAAGGCATAAAGAGAAAACTCATAGACATGCAACTTCCCTAAAGGAGGACATAAACCGTAGTACCCTGTTTTGTTCCAACTGTTTTTACCTTGTAAAATTTGCGCAGGAAGTGCCCCGGAACTTTCATCGATAGAACTAATGCTTGCGGGAATATCATAAATTACCCATTGGTAAATAGGTTTACTACTGGTGAGATCTTTTACTATCAAACTTAAAGAAACGGTGTTTTTAGGTACATTAATCCAATTTAATGGTGGGGCAATGCTTTTACCATCGCAGGCATACAGGACAGGGAATAAGGTATTTGCTGCAAAGCCTTCGCTAGCTAGCTGCAATTTTTCTGCTTGTGCCGCGCTGGTTAACAAACTTAAAATCGCTAATTTGAATAAGCGCATATTAAGACTCCCTTTCCTCAGTTCTGCCGATTAATAAAGCCAATTTTTTCTCAGATAGTGGTCTAGAGAAGAAATATCCCTGCCCCATATGGCAACCTAATTCTTTTAGACAATCGACTTGTATTTGAGTTTCTACCCCTTCAGCAATGCACTTTAAATCTAAATTTTGACTTAACACAATCATTGTTCTTACGATAGCAAGATCGTCTTTATTTTGAGGAATACCATTAATAAACACGCGATCAATTTTTAGATAATGCACTGGGAAACGTTTTAAATGCGAAATAGAGGTATAGCCTACTCCGAAATCATCAATCGCTATTTTTACTCCCATCTTATTAATTTCTTTTAATTTAAATTCGGTATCATCGAGATTCATCATAATGGCAGTTTCAGTTACTTCGATTTGTAAATATTTCGCCGGTAAGCCTGTTTCTTCTAAAGCACTTTTAATAATGTTGGCAATATCACTTAATTGGAATTGTTTTGCTGAGATATTAATCGCTACAGAAAGAGCTTCTAACCCTTCATCAATCCATGCTTTACAAGTTTTACAAGCTTCCCTTAACACCCACTCACCAATAGAAATGATAAGCCCAGTTTCTTCAGCTATAGGAATAAAGGTATCGGGTAAAATTAAGCCCAAAGTAGGATGATTCCAACGAATTAAAGCTTCCACACCTATAATTTGTTCTGTATCCAAATTGATCTTAGGTTGGAAATATAAAATGAACTCATTATTTTTAAGGGCACGGCGCAGGTTAGATTCCAATTCGATTTGGCTACGTGCATCTAATTCCATATCTTGGGTGTAATAACTATAACATTGCCCGCCTGATTTCTTGGATTTATACATCGCCATGTCCGCATTTTTTTGCAGACTAGTTAAGGTTACCCCATCATCGGGGAAGATACTGATTCCTATGCTAGTGTTAATGAAAAACTCATGATGATCGATAATCACTGGATTCACTAAATCCTCTAATATGCGATCCGAAAATGCCTGCGCATATTCATCACGAACATTTTTAAGAAGAATAATAAACTCATCTCCTCCTAAACGTGCCAAAACGTCAGTATCGCGAATATGTTTTCTAAAGCGCTTTGCGACTTCGGTTAATACCAGATCACCAATGTGATGACCTAGGCCATCATTGATTTTTTTGAAACCATCTAAGTCTAAAAACAACAGCGCCATTTTTTGTTCCAAACGAGTTGCATCGGCAATTGAATCACTGAGCATAGTGTTGAAATAAACACGGTTGGGTAATTTGGTTAAACTATCAAAATGCGCTAACTGCATTAGATTTTCTTTATGTATCGTTAAAGAAACTTCAGCTACTTTGCGTTCTTTAATTTCATTTTGTAAACGTTTGTTGGTTTCCACCAATTCATTGGTACGCAAATCCACTCGTTTTTCTAACTCTGAATGTGAGGATTGAATAATATCCATCATATGATTTAATTGGGAAGAAACGATAGACAATTCATCATTTCCTACCACTTTTACGCGACGGGATAATTCATGATTTTTAGTGCTATTCATATCCAAAACATCTTTAGAAAGATTTTCTAATCGTTTGATAATCAAAATGCGAATCATGAATAAGAAGATGCCTGCAAAAACAATACCCATGATAATGATGGCGAAAATAAAATAATTGAGGGACTGATGCGCGACGGTATAGATAGCCCTATGAGTTAATATATACAATAAGCTAATCGGTTTGCCATTGAGGTCCCTAAAAACCAAATACCCTTCAATACTCTCATCATTAATGGGATTAGTAATCATTTCCGTATCACTGGCAATGATTTTATCATAAATAGTTTTTAATTCTGGATCGGAGTTGATTTGTTGAGGTAAAAAGAGATTAATTTTCAATTTAGTGATGTTAGAGATTTTGTTGATTAAATCCGGTGTGATATCACGACCACTGATTAAGGTCCCTAAGGATTTTTTCACCCCATCACTATCTTTTAGGGAATTGGAAGCTAAAACCATTAAGCCTTTGGCTGTAAGCCCAAAACCGTAAAAACGGTCTCTTTTTTTTGCCTCAGCAAATAATTTAGCCCCGGGATAAATGTAGTGTTCTAAGCCTTCTGGATAAGGAATTATTTGGGATTTATCGCTATTTATTGATGCTCCCACAACGAGCTTACCGTCTATATTCCAATAAGTGACTAAATCGAAGTTAATATTAACCAAGCCCGGAAGATTCATGTTATTCACTACATAGGCAGGATTCTCTCCTTGCATGTAGGAATACATATCATTCCAGGTAGCATAGTCTGATGTGGTATTGGCTAGAGCATCCCCTTCTCTATTTAGTGCTTCTTTAACCCTTTGTAAATCCTGATAAACACTATCTCGTTCTAATAATAGAAAGGTATTGACCAGCAATACTTTGGATCCCAAATACAGAAGCAAGCAGAACACTGTCCATACTATTAGGATCACAAAAAAAACCTTCTTTTGTAACCGCATTTATTTTTTATCCCTAATCGCGCATTTAGAACAAAATAAATTTAGGTATTTTAAGTATAGTTTATTTATATAAATTAGTGTTTTCAGGTAGCTAAGCGCTAAAATAGATTCTTATTTATGTGGGAAAGACTCATGGAAAATGTTAATTATTGGGTATATATCTTACTTTGCAGCAATAATACTTATTATACTGGGTATACAAATAATTTAGTAAAGCGTTATCATTCGCATTTGGATGGTAGTGGAAAATGCAAATATACTCGTAGTTTCAAGCCCTTAGGCATTGTTCAATGTTGGAAAGTTGTTGGAGAGAAGCTTTTGGCTTTGGAGTTGGAACGATATATAAAAAAATTGAATCGGAAAGAAAAAGTTCAATTAATTCAAACACCTAGCTTACTCTCAGAGTTTGCGATTCCGGATGGTGCCAATTTTAAAGAATTTTTTGCCCCCGGGATGTAGGTTGGGTCGAGACCCAACACAACCATTTCATCTTTGCGCAAGATTTTTTGTTGGGTCTCGACCCAACCTACAAAATGAATTCCCAGCTACGCGGGAATGACAATGCCTTTTCTGTTATCATCCTTTCTTTTTTTGGATATATTGTTGTATGTACACCCTCGACTGGCCTTACGCCTATGGTAAACCCCTATCCACCGCGACTTTTAAAGCTTCACCTGAAGATTTTCAAGTCAATGAGCTTTTTACAGGAGAATTCAGTGGTGAAGGGGAGCATATTCTTCTAAAAATAGAAAAAAAAGGCTTAAATACTGAGGACGTGGTTAAAGCACTTGCGCGTCTCATTAATAAATCCATTAAGACAATTAGTTACGCTGGCCTAAAAGACAGACAAGCCCTTTCTACCCAATGGCTCAGCATTCATGCTCCTGGGGAAGACATTGCGGGCCTTGAGGATATTTCCGAGCCAAACTGGAGGGTTTTGGAGCATTCTCGCCATAATAAAAAACTCCGCCCCGGTTTTTTAACAGGAAATCAATTTATTATCCAATTAAAACAATTAAGCGAGCCTGAGGCTTTCATACAGCGTATTGAGCAAATCAAGGCTAGAGGCGTGCCTAATTATTTCGGTGAACAGCGTTTTGGTCGAAATGCTGGTAACTTAGAAAAGGCTGAGGCTTTATTGGTGCAAGGAAAAAGAGTAAAAGATCGCTTTCTCCAAGGTATATATTTCTCAGCTGCACGGTCCTGGATTTTTAATTTAATTTTAGCGGAAAGGGTCAGAGCTGGGAATTGGTGTAGTGTCTTAGCAGGTGATGTTATGCAATTAAGTGGTTCTCATAGTATTTTCGTTGCAGAGAATGATTTAATAGAGCTGGATCAACGAATTTTGGCAAAAGATCTGTCTCCAGCAGGTCCATTACCTGGGAAAAGGAAGAACATGGTGCAAGGGG
>SCSO01000397.1 GCA_004297865.1 Legionella sp. | reverse complement strand
GCTCTTCCGATCTGTTTGGACAAATCTAAATAGGCCTGCATACGTTGCGCGGGAGTAAATTCCGTTTTAACCGCAATAAGAGCTAAGAACACAGCCGCTTTTTTAGGATCTTGACTATGCTTCTGATATTGCTCAGTTAAGAAGTCATGGCTTGATTTAAATTGTACGAGGGCATCTATTTTTTTCTTCATTTCCTCTGGAGAATACCGTTTCTGTTCTAAACCCAATATAACATCAGGACTCATCATAGAGGGATTTTGAGAAAAGTCATACAGTGACTTATAGTCCATCATTCTTTTAGCGGTTGCATCTGCACCAACAACCATTTCGCTAACCTGTGATTTACGCGAATCGGAAAATTCAAGACTTTCTTTATGTACCAATTTTCGTATTTCATCAAA
The DNA here is from genome assembly GCA_004297865.1 of Legionella sp. GTDB lineage: Bacteria > Pseudomonadota > Gammaproteobacteria > Legionellales > Legionellaceae > Legionella. The sequence goes on along the minus strand of SCSO01000397.1, from coordinate 1,027 downwards.
CAATAACTTATATCGAGGAACTCTTTGCGTGGGCTGTATCATGAACGATCCAAGGCCCTGATGTTGTGGGTCATCAATCATTTTTGAAAGTGTTGCGAATGCAGGATGATTACCGTATTTTTGCAATATTTGTGCAGCTTGTGGTCCTACAGCCAATCTCTCCCGATACTCAGGACTATTGAATGCTGTATGCAGCATTCCAATTACTGCATCTGGATCTTGAATATCACTAGGTTTTGTTATATTTCCAGGTTTGCGTATGGGGGAGTCTGCAAGGTTTGCACACATTGCTAAACCATCTCTTAGTTCTTGAGGAATGTCTTTTTTGTCTTTAACCTGCTCATAAAGCGCTTTTACCCGCTGCATTGATTTATTAAAAGTTTCTTCTGTTGTATATAGCTCAAAGATAACACGCTGTAACTTCTCTTTATCTATTGCCGTCTCATCTTTTTCTTGCATAACTACCCCAGTACATACAAACAAGTATATATAAAGTGTAGTATATATTTTGCAAACTGATTTCTATTTGATCTATATGGTTTTTTAGGGATAAATAGACGTTCTCAAGTCACAACACTTCAGAACGCCAAAAAGGGCTAATTAATAACTCATTGAAGAATAAGTAGGTCCACTATTTACAAGATCATCAACCAAAGCAATTGGATAAGCAAACATAGCAGATAAAAGAGCTAAACTGGCAGCAGTTATAGCTAATTCGATAGTAATAGCCGTTAGTGCAGGCAAAATAGGTACTATAAAGGTGAAGAAGGCATAAAAAGCACCTGCAAAAATGATCTCGGAAGAGTCTCTGTGATGATGTGGATTGGAGCTAGCGAAGAGGCCATAAGGAACTGTATAGGGTGCTATAGCGAAATCAAAGCAGCCCACGAAAAAACGACCATAAGTCTCATTAAGTTTAGCTGTAGTAGACATAAAAAACTCCAGATAACAATTAAAATCCAGAGCATTATATAATAAATTTATTAAGAAAATATTAAGAGGAAATTGTTTGTAATCTATTGATTAT
>SCSO01000552.1 GCA_004297865.1 Legionella sp. | reverse complement strand
GTCGCTGGTCGCCGGCCATGAGCCAGACAATCTGCTGCTCGCCCGCCGGCTCCACCGACTCGACCACGGCCTCGATCTCCACCGCGCGCGGATCGCCGTCGTCCCAGCGCGAGCCGGGCAGCGCCAGGTGCTCCGGGCGCAGACCCAGCACCAGCGGCCGGCCGGCTTCGGCGATCGGCTGCGCGGGGCGATCCGCCAGCCGGCACTCGCCCCACCACAGCGCGCCGTCGAGCGCGAACTGCACGTCCAGCGTGTTCATCGCCGGATGGCCAAGGAAGCGGGCAACGAACAGGTTCGCCGGCTCGGCATAGACTGTGCGCGGCGGTGCGATCTGCAGCAGCCGGCCCTCGTGCAGCACGCCGAGCCGGTCGGCCAGCGCCATGGCCTCGCCCTGGTCGTGGGTGACCAGCAGCATCGCCGCACGGCTGGCGGCGTGTGCCTTGAGGATTTCGGCGCGGGCACGTACGCGCAGCTGGGTGTCGAGGCTGGACAGCGGTTCGTCGAGCAGCAGGGCCTTGGGCTCGCGCAGCAGCGCGCGGGTCAGTGCGACGCGCTGGCGCTCGCCACCCGACAGCTCGCGCGGGCGGCGATCCAGCAGCGGCGTGAGGTCGAGTGTGGCCGCAGCAGTACGGGCGCGATCGCGCGCGTCTTCCTTCGCCATGCCGCGCGCGGTCAGACCGAAGCAGAGGTTGTCGAGCACGGAGAGATGCGGGAACAGCGCATAGCTCTGGAACATCATCGCGACGTCGCGCGCACCCGGTGCGGTGGCGCCGATATCGCGGCCATCCAGGCGCAGGCGGCCGGCGGACAGCGGCGCCAAGCCGGCAACCACCCGCAGCAAGGTGGACTTGCCGGAGCCCGAGGGCCCGGCGATCACCACCCGCTCGCCGGCCGCAACGCTCAGCGAGACCTGCCGCAGAACCGGCCGGTCGTCGAGCGCGACATCGACCGCATCGAGTTCCAGCATCAGGGCTTGACCGCCTCGGGCGCCGCGGGTGCCGGCGCGGCGGCCGCCTTCAGCTTGCGCTCGCGTTCGAGGTCCTCGACCAGCAGCGGCTGCACGGCATCGCGGATCTGCCGCGCGACGATGAGGGTGTCGGCGTTGTCCATCTCCGACTCGCCGGGGAGCG